>JAISLV010000164.1 GCA_031277075.1 Endomicrobium sp.
TTTAAACCCTTCCTCGTATTTCATTCTTCGCCTCCCTTTCCTTTATTTTACCTTTTTTGGGGGGCGTTTCATGACTGTCTTTTTATGATAGCATTCCATACAATCTCTTAACAACAAATTAACAGCAAAGGCAACAAACAGCAGATACTGAAACAAGTTCAGTATGACAGGCACAACGGCAACGACTAAATCTGTTAAATCCGTCATCCAAAATTGACGCGAATGCGTCGCCCAAAACCGATGCGAAGCATCGCCTAAAACTGACGCGAAGCGTCACCCAAAACTGACGCGAACGCGTCACCTAAAACTGACGCGAACGCGTCACCCTGAACTTGTTTCAGGGTCTATTTCAGGGTCTCTTTCAGTACCCGTCGTCATTGCTTATATGCCATTATGGTCTCATTTTTTTAATATATTATTTTTAATAGCTTTAATTTAAATAAATTAATTAATGTAAATCAATGATACAATGCAATCTTTCACACATTTTTCACGCCTGTATTTTACCGTTAAGCAAGCAAGGCTTTGCACCCCATCGCCGTCACCCAAAACTGACGCGAACGCGTCGCCTAAAACCGATGCGGAGCATCGCCCTGAATTTATTTCAGGGTCTGCTGTTTTTTGTTTTTTCAGTGTCTATTTCAGTGTCTGCTTTTGCTTAGCTGCCTAGTTGCTTTATTGGAATGCAAAAACTCGTAAAAAAAACTCTAATCTGTGTGGTCACCAAAGTGGTCAAGTCAGGTTTTAGAGACCTCCATTTATCCGTTGCGTCTTAATGGTCAACGACCGAAACGCCCCGCAGGGCTTTGTCTGCGGGGCGTTTTGGCGTTTTTGTTTTGATAAGCGTTAAAGTTTTACTTTTTAAGTTCTTCAAGCAAAGATGGGTTTGCGGTAAATGCGCTAATGGTTTTGAGAGCGGCATTATACGCCTGTGTAGCTTTTTCAATTTCTGCGGCTTCGGGGATAAAGCCTTGTTTGAGGGTGTCGTCAAGGCTGACAAATATTTTATTGACGTCGGTTAAACTTAAATTTGCGCTCACGCCTTTTATGGCGTGCGCGGCGCGCTCTGCGCCGACGACGTCTTTTTGATTGATAAGCTCAAAAAATTTCGCGCAAAGGTCGTTGCCCGCAAAACTTTCAAGAAGACGGATATAAAGTTTTGAATTGTTATTTACTATTTTCATAGCCTGTTTTATGTCGACGCCTGTTATGTCGTTTTTTTGCAAAGGGAAAGGTTCGGCGTTTTCTTTCTCGGGTTGAGGCATATACTGTCCGGCGGGCTGCGGGTCTAAAAATTTTTCAAGCTCTTTAAAAAGTTTCCTTTCGTCTATGGGTTTTGCAAGATGCCCGTTCATTCCCGATTTTAGAGCTTCGTCAATATCTTCTTTAAATACGTTCGCGGTCAGCGCTATTATCGGTATTTTGTCCGCGCCGTCTAAACCGCTTGCTCTTATGAGTTTTGTAGCGGTATATCCGTCCATATCGGGCATTTGCACGTCCATAAGAATCAAATCAAAACTTTTCGGGTTTTGTTTAAAAGCGGCGACGGCTTGCTCGCCGTTTTCGGCGACGCTTATTATAAGACCGCTGCCGCTTAAAAAATTTTCTAATATTTCCCTGTTAATGGCTATATCTTCAACAATAAGAACGCGTTTATTCCCAAAAAAATATTTTGGGGTTTGCTCTTTTGAGACTTTACGATATTGCCGCGCTCCCGTAACGGTATTTATAACGTTGACTATTGCCGACGGAAAAATCGGTTTTGGGAGAAAAGCTCTCACGCCAAGCTCGGCGGCTTCTTTTTCTATAGCAGACATTTCATATACCGACATCATAATAACCACAGAGCGGTTTCCTTCTATAGCGTTAAGTTTTCTAGTGGTTTCAAGCCCGTCCATTTCGTCCATTTTATAATCCATAAAAATTATGTTAAAAGGTTTTTTCTCTTCCATAGCGCGCTTAACTTTTTCTATAGCCGTAAAACCGTTTGAAGCGACGGCGCATTTTATATTGTTTGACTGCAAAATGGATTTCATATACTCCAAAATTTCAGGACTGTCGTCTACGGCTAAAACGTTTAAATTTGCCGCGTCGGATTTTACAAAAATTTGCTGAAGCATGCGGTCTTTTTGCATATTAACTTTCATATTTACGCAAAAACTAAAAACGCTGCCTTCGCCGTCTTTGCTTGTAACGGCGATGTCGCCCCCCATTAAATTCGCTATTTTTTTAGATATTGCAAGCCCTAAACCCGTGCCGCCGTAACGTTTTGTTATCGTTCCGTCGGCTTGTTCAAAAGCCTGAAAAATATGTTTTATCTGCTCTTGGCTTACGCCTATGCCCGTGTCTGAAACCGCAAACGAAAGGCAAACGTCCTCGCCGTTTCTTTCTTTTACGGAAACCGACATTCCTATTTTTCCATCTTCAGGCGTAAATTTGATTGCGTTTGAAAATAAATTCATAATTATCTGCGAAAGGCGCGTAGCGTCGCCGATTAAAAATCTAGGAACGTTTTTGTCAGCTTTAATAAACAGTTCCTGTTTTTTATTGTCGGCTTGCAGAGAAACGACGCTCACTAAATCTTCAAGTAATTTTTCTAAATCAAAATTTTCAGGGGTAATGTCAAGTTTGCCCGCGTCTATTTTAGATAAATCCAAAATGCCGTTTATCAATTCCAAAAGATGGGCTGAAGAGGTTTCAACTTTGCTTAAATAATCTCTTATTTTTTCAATGTCTTCGGTTTTTTTTGCTATTTGCGTCATGCCTATAATAGCGTTTAAAGGAGTGCGTATTTCGTGGCTCATATTAGAAAGAAACTGACTTTTGGCTTTATTTGCGTTTTCAGCGGTCTCTCTTGCCGCGACAAGTTCGGTAGTATTGTGAAAAAGAAATAAAAAGCCTTTGCGCTTTCCTTCTTCGTCTTGGAAAGACACTATTTTAATATCGTAGTCGTTGAAATTGTTTTGATTCACGTCTATCTTTTCAGACATAGACGCCGCTACGCCCTCGCCGCTTGCGCGCTCAAAAGCCTCTTCAAAACGGGCGATGAGATTTTTGTCCATAAAAACTGAAAACACTTCCTTCCATATTTTGCCGTTTACAGCGTCGAAAGAAGGAACTTTTAAAACTTTCAAAAGAATGTCGGAACAATACGCAAAACGCCCGTATTCGTCGAGAACGACTATTATATCCGGGCTGTATCTAAAAAACATATCCATATATTTATTTTGCTTATAAATATTTTGTTTTATTACGCCCGACAAATTCAGCTGCGCCGACAGAACCATTTTTCCGCGTTCAATAATTTGCTTGGCGTTTGCAAGTTCGCGCGCCTGTTTTTTATAAGCCAATTTTAACGCCGCAAGTTCTTCTTGAGCCGATTTACCTTCTATATTTTCATTTTCTTGCATAAACTAAATCTCCCGTTAAAAATAGCAAGCTATAAAAGTATAATTGTGAAAACGATTTTGGAGTTTCCCGTCTTTATTGTAGACGGGGCAAATTTCGCCGCTGGAATAATTGCATCCGTGAGGAACTTTATAGCCTAGAATTTTCTTTACTATATTCATTTCAGCGTCTGAATCCATGCCTAGTATCATATTGCGCGCTATGCAGGAAAACGCCAGCATGCCGTCGCCTTGTTTTTCATTTAGCGCAGATATTAACAACTTCTCCGTCGTAGCTAACACCTCGTCGTGACTGATAGACCCTACGCTCAAAGACGCGCCGACGGGCATACTTCCGCCGCAGACAAAATTCCCGTCGTCCGTAAGGTGAAAAATGCCTCTTGCCGTAGGTTCTAAATTGCCTTCAAAAGTAACCATAAAAGGAACGGCGTTATAGTTTGTGAGACTTTCTGGCGACAATCCCAGCGAGCGCATATACTCGCCTGCGGGAACTCCGTTTACTTCAATGAGAATATTTCCTTTGGATTTTGTAATAACCGCTTTTTGTTTAAGCACTTTATCTTCCGAAATAGAAGCCACGTAAAATTTCGGGTCTATATTTCCCCAAAACGCCGCGACGGCAATTCCTTTATCAAACGCTTTTCCGTTATAAATAGCTTTTACTTTTTCATACTGAACGGTGTGGTCTGAAGCAATCGTTCCAAACAACGGCGCTGCGCCTGAAGCTTTATCAAAAGCCTCTACTATCAAATCGCCCGCGATATTAAAAAACAAAGACGTAAAAGCAACTAGCAAAGCGGGCTTTTCTTTCGCGTTAGCGGCGATTTTATTATAAACTCCGGCGATTTCTTTGTCTAAACTTTCTACGCTGTTTTGGTCTATATCGCCGCTTATCCCGCAGGAAAAATTGACGTCGTCAGACGTAAGAACCATCGCGGAAAGCATCATCTGCCCTATCGCGCCTGAATTTTCGTTGGACAAAACGGTTCCGCCTATCACGTCGAAAGGCAGCTTTTTACAGATAGCTTCAAGAGCGCCCGAATCTATAAATTCGCTGTAACAGGTAACAATGCCAAACGAATTTTTAAGAAGATTTTTTTCAAGGTCAAGCTGCTTTAAAATTTCTTCGGCTGCCGCTTGCGCGTCGTCAATTTCCATAGTGTATGCGGTTAAAGTTTTTATCATAACGCAATTCTCCTTTCGCAATTTTTACTAAAACAGCTTCAGCGCGCGGCGGCGTCTGCTTTTGTAATGCTAAACTTAATTGGGCGTCTCTAAAAACCATAATGCCAGCCCAAGCCTTGCGCCTTTAAACATTGTCTCTGCGGATTGCTAAATCAGAAAATTTGTCCGTCCTTGCTCATATGACGCGGCTTGCATTTTCTTCTTTGAACTGCCGCAAAATCTGCTGCAATTACAAACATTATAGGTTTTTGCAAGACGCCTATTTAGTTAATCCGTCATGCTGAACTTGTTTCAGCATCTGCTGTTCAATAACAAAGACAGACCCTGAAAGAGACCCTGAAAAAACAAAAAACAGCAGACCCTGAAATAAATTCAGGGCGATGCTCTGCATCGGTTTTGGGTGACGCTTCGCGTCAGTTTTGTGCGATGCTTCGCATCGGTTTTTGGTGACGGCAAGAGGTATTTGTATTTAGGCGTTTCTAAAAACCCTAATGCCCGTCCAAGCCTTGCGCCTTGAGACATTGTCTCTGCAACATTTCTGCATCAGAAAATTTGTCCGTCCTTGCTCATATGACGCGGCTTGCATTTTCTTCTTTGAACTGCCGCAAAATCTGCTGCAATTACAAACATTATAGGTTTTTAGAGATGCCCATTTATGCTATTTCGCGGAATTTTTCATTATTTGCCAAAAATAAATCTAAAATTATCGGGTCAAATTTAGAGCCGCTTAATTCTTTCATTATTTTAACCGATTCGTCGTGCGGTAGCGCCTCTCTGTAGACTCTTTTTGAAGTTAGAGAATCGTAGACGTCTGCGACCGCCATTATGCGAGCCACAATAGGAATGTCATATTCCTGCAAACCTTCGGGGTAGCCTCTTCCGTCCCAGTTTTCATGGTGATATAGGCATATCTGGCGGCAAGTTTCAAGGTATATTTTGTTGCTGCTATCGTCAATTCCCTCTATCTTATTTATCATATCCGCGCCGAAAGTCGTATGCTTTTTCATTATTTCAAATTCTTCAGACGTAAGTTTGTCGGGCTTTAAAAGAATTTTATCGGGTATCGCTATTTTTCCGATATCGTGCATAGCGACCGCCTTTGAAAAATTATTTATATCTACGCCCGCAAGCTCAGATTTCATAACGCCTGCGCTTATAATATTTTGCAGCAAAAGTTCCGACGCTATACGCGTTCTTTTAATATGCATTCCTGATTCTACGTCGCGGTATTCTATGATATTTGCAAGGAAGTCCACCATGCCGTCGCGGATTTCAGAAGCCTTTTTTATATTCGCGTCAACTATTTTTTCAAGGTTTTTAGTATGGTTTCTAAGTTTAAGATGAAGTTCCACTCGTTTAAGAATGCTCGTAGGGAAAAACGGTTTTGTAATAAAATCCGCCGCGCCCATTTGAAGCGCTTTAACTTCGTTTTCGTTTGCGCCCATAGCCGTGATTACAATAACGGGCATTCTATCTATAAAACCGCTTTTATTAAGAGTTTCAAGCACTTCGTATCCGTCCATCTCGGGCATCATTATGTCTAAAAGAATCAAATCTATGCTTTCGTGATTATGTATTATTTTTTCAAACGCTTCTATTCCGTTTTTAGCCTGAAGAATTTCGTAATCGTTTTGAAGAATTTCAGCCAGTATCTCGCGGTTAATGTCTATATCGTCAACAATCAAAATTTTCCCTGCTGACATTTTTGCGCCTCCATATCTTCGTTATGCGGCTGGTTTCCACAGCGCGTTTGCAAAAAAACATTTTTTGTAAATATAACGTTTTTTTACCGATTTGTCCACTTATTAATTAACAGAAATTATAAATAGGCGTCTTGCAAAAACCTATAATGTTCGTACCCGCCGCAAATTTTGCGGCAGGTCAAAGAAGAAAATGCAAGCCGCGTCCTAAGAGCAAGGACGGACAAATTTTCTGACGCCCAAATGCCTCAGAGATAATGTCTCAAGGCGCAAGGCTTGGACGGACATTAGGGTTTTTAGAAACGCCTAAATACAAATACCTCTTGCCGTCACCAAAAACCGATGCGAAGCATCGCACAAAACTGACGCGAAGCGTCACCCAAAACTGACGCGAATGCGTCACCCTGAACTTGTTTCAGGGTCTCTTTCAGGGTCTGTCTTTGTTATTGAACAGCAGATGCTGAAACAAGTTCAGCATGACGAATTAACTAAATAGGCGTCTTGCAAAAACCTATAATGTTCGTACCCGCCGCAAATTTTGCGGCAGGGCAAAGAAGAAAATGCAAGCCGCGTCCTAAGAGCAAGGACGGACATTAGGGTTTTTAGAGACGCCCAAATACGCGCCAAATCCGCAAAAATTATACCGTAATTGACCGAAATTTCTTTATTTGCTATTTTTATTAGATTATGAATAAAAAGTATGAAGTTTTTACGGATTGCATAAATTTTCCGCTTGACAGACCTTGCGTCTATCAAAAAGAAAACGCCCGCGTTTGTCCGCTTTGCAAAAATTATAAAAAGGTCTCGTCTTTAGATGCCGCCGTAAAGATTTTGATAATAAAGCTAGGCGCTATGGGCGACGTATTGCGCACGACTTTTATTCTTTGCGGGCTTAAAGAAATTTATCCTAAAAGCCGCATATCTTGGATTGTAAGCAAAAATAACGCGGCGGTTCTTAGAGACAATAATCTCATTGACGAAATAATCGTTGCCGACGAAAAAATAAACGAATTTTTAACTTTAAATTATTTTGACGCGGTAATAAATTTAGACCTTGCCCCCGAAAGCCTTGCGCTTGCAAAACTTGCAAACGCCGAGCGCGTTTTAGGATACGTCCTTGACAATAAACGAAACGTTGTTTCTTCAAACGACTACGCCGCTAAATGGCTTAAAATGAGCGCTTACGACGCTTTAAAAAAAGAAAATAAATTTACGTATCAGCATTGGATGTCAAAAATCGCAAATCTTTCTAGAGACGACTATGAAATTATAGTTCCGCTAAACGAAGTTTCCGTAAAAAAGGCGGACGGATTTTTAAAGAAAAATAAAATATCTTCCGACAAAAAAATAATCGGCATAAATCCCGGCGCGGGCAAAAGATGGAAAATGAAAAAATGGCGTTCCGACGGTTTTGCGGCGGTCGCAAAATATTTTTCCGACAAAAGCTGCGCAATTTTACTTTTAGGCGGAAAAGACGACGAAGAAGAAATAAACGCTTTGATTAAAGAAAATATCCCAAACGTTTTTTCTACGGGAACGGACAATTGCATAGCCGATTTTTTTGCGTTTATAAATCTCTGCGACATAATTCTTTGCGGCGACACTATGGCTTTGCACGCGGCGGCGGGACTTAAGAAAAAAATCGTCGCTTTGTTTGGACCTACTTCAATATCCGAAATTGAAACTTATAACAGAACGATAAAATTGCAAGCGTCAATAAACTGTATTTGCTGTTATAAGCAAGACTGCGGCGTCAAAGAAAACTGTATGAAATTATTGACTGACGAAGAAGTTATAAGGGCAGTTGAGCGGCAATTAAAAACGCTGAACTAGCGTCTCTAGAGACCCCCTAAAGGAAAATTATGGACACTATAGCAATGATACCCACTTACAACGAAGCGTCAAATATTAAAACCGTTATAGAAGGAATTTTAAATTGCGGCGTTTCAGACATTGAAGTTTTAGTCGTAGACGATACGTCGCCCGACGGAACTTATAAAGTTGTTGAAGAAATAGCAAAAACAAACCCGAAAGTTCATTTGCTTTTAAGAAAAGAAAACAGAGGCAGAGGACATGCTGGAAAAGACGGTTTCTTAAAAGCCGTTGAAATGGGCGCAAAATACGTAGTAGAAATGGACGGCGACGGCTCGCACGACCCAAAATACATAAAAACTTTCAGACAAACCCTAGAAACTTGCGACGTCGTAATAGGCTCGCGCTACGTTGACGGCGGCAAAGACGAAGAACGGACGCTGCTTAGAAAACTTATAAGCGGTTTTTCAAGGCGGTATTTGTCTTTTATTCTCGGCGTAAAAATAAAAGACCCGTCTTCGGGGTATAGAATGTTTAAAAGCGAAGTTCTAAAAACTTTCGCGTATAAACTTGCGGCAAACGACCCGTTTATAGTTTCCGAAGTATTGTATTATTTGCGCAAAAATAAGTTTATTATAAAAGAAGAGCCTATTGAATTTTTGTCAAGGGTATCGGGGCAGTCAAAACTTAAGGCTTGGACGCTGTTTAAATATTTGTTTAAAGTCGTTAAATTGCAGCTAAGAGGCTAGAAAGCAGCTAAGCGGCTAGGAAGTTAGGCAGCTAGGCAACGACAATGACAGATGCATGGCTTTAACGGCAAACGGCAGATGCTGAAAGAGACCCTGAAACAAGTTCAGGGCGACGCATTCGCGTCAGTTTTGCATGACAGACATAACGGCAAACGGCAGAGAATGCGCAGTTGTCCGTCATTTCTGGGCGACGCGTTCGCGTCAGTTCAGCATGACGGACAAGACGATAATATTATATTTGTAATTTTTAAGGTAAAAAAATGAACTATAAACTTTGGTTTTGGATTGTCAATATTTTTACGGCTTTTTTGAGGTTTTTGTTTATCGGGCAGGCGGGACTTACCGTAGACGAAGCGCACTATTGGGTATACGCGAAATTCTTATCGCTTTCATATTTTGACCACCCGCCTTTAATCGCTTACCTTATCAAATTGTCCACGCTTGTCTTTGGAAATTCGGAATTCGGAGCGCGTTTTCCCGCCGTCGTTATATTTTTTATCGCCTCTTTTATTTTTTATCTCTGCGTCAAAAAACTTTACAATGAAAGAACGGCGTTTTTTGCGGTTTTGCTTTTAAACGTTTTGCCTGTGTTTTCTTTTCTCGGCTCGGTTATATCCATACCCGATTCTCCTCTTGCGCTGTTTTGGATTTTATCCTTTTTCGTCTTTATAAAAATTATTGAAACAAAAAACAGAAATTTATGGTATCTCTTCGGCGTAAGCGTAGGGTTTGCAATGCTTTCAAAATACAATGCGGTTATGCTTCCTGCAGGAGCGGTTTTATTTTTACTCCTTTCGCCGACGCACAGATTTTGGTTTAAAGAAAAACGCTTTTGGTTTTCTTTTTTAATAGCTTTCGCGCTTTTTATCCCCGTAATAGTTTGGAACATAGAAAATAATTTCGCTTCTTTCGGGTTTCAGCTTAGGCACGGTTTCGGCTCGGAACTTCCTAAACTTTCTCTAACCTTTTTCGCAAGGGCGCTTGGCGCTCAAGCGGGCTATATTTCTCCGCCGATATTCCTTGTTTTTTTAGCGGCGGCTTATTTTTGCATAAAAGAAGCTTTTGTTAAAAAAGACAGAACCGCGCTTTTGATTTTTTGTTTTTCGTTTCCGACGTTGATTTTATTTAACGCGGTCGCGTTATTTAACGAAATTCTGCCTCATTGGCCTGCGATGGGCTAT
The DNA here is from genome assembly GCA_031277075.1 of Endomicrobium sp. GTDB lineage: Bacteria > Elusimicrobiota > Endomicrobiia > Endomicrobiales > Endomicrobiaceae > JAISLV01. The sequence goes on from JAISLV010000164.1 coordinate 10,035, forward strand.
CTAATTCTTTCAATATACGCCGCCCATATTACTTTGAAATTTTGGGACAAAAGATGGTTTAGAAATTACACAAAAATAGCGTGGGGCTTTACAATATGCGTTTTAATTCTAGCCCCGCTGCATATAATGTATAAAATAATTCCCATAGAAAAATTTTTACCGCAAGCTCAAGCGCAAAAAATAAAACATGGAATCCCTGAAAGCGAAAGAATAGACGTTACAAACGATTTATTCGGCTGGAAAGAAGTAGGCGGCGAAATAAGAAGACGGCTGAAAGAATACCCCCCTAAATCAAAACCGTTTTTATTTACTCATAAAAGTTATTTGGCAAGCCAGCTTGCTTTTGCCGTTCCCGAGCAGAGAATTTTTTGTTTAAGTTCTAAAATTGACGCCTACGACATTTGGCAAAGAGACCTTTCCAGCTTAAAAAACAAAAACGCTATTTTTATATGCAGCGACTTCTTTTATTTTGACCCTAAGGAATACGGCGGCGCTTTTAAATTTTATTCGGACGTCCAAGAATTCCCCGTATATAGAAACGGCGTAAAAGTAAAGAATTTCTTTTTTGTCGAATGCAGAGATTTTTCCCCGTCTAACCTTGACCCGAAATTTAGCGCAGGGCTTTTAGGCGGGAAAAAGAATCTTTCAGCTCAGCTTTTGAAGTTTGATAAAGCGGTTTTTAAATTTATCAACGCTAAAATTAAATGCGTCCCGCTGGATTTTTACGCTTCGCTTTTTTCTTTTTGCGATTCAAAAAATTTCACTCTCTCGTTTTATATAATTCTTATACTTTCAATAATTTTGCTATGGAAAAACCGAAGAAACGATTTTTGGACTAATCTTGCGCTTATGGCGTGCGTCTTAGCGGTATCGTCGGTAATAACTCATTTTCTGAAGCATTATTTTGAAAGACCCCGCCCGCTTAGCGCGCTTGGCGAAGAAAACGTGAACTTTTTTTACGAAAAAATTTTTAAACATTCTTTCCCGTCGGGGCATACTCAAAGCGCGTTTGCTATGTGCGCGTTTATGTATATGACGGTAAAAAAATATTGGTATTGGTATATTATTTTAGCTTTTGCGATGGGTTTTGAAAGAATTTACGCGGGCAGCCATTATCCGTCTGACGTTTTTTTCGGCGCGCTTATAGGAAGTCTTACGGCTTATACAATGGTAAAAATATTTAAAAAATATTCGTCTGACATTAATTTGAATTGACCCGTTGCGGCGATAACGTTTATTTACCAATAGGGTGTCTCTAAAAACCTATAATGTTCGTAATTGTTGTGAATTTTGCGGCAGTTCAAAGAAGAAAAGAAAGGGCGTCCTAAGAGCAAGGACGGACAAAGTTTCTGATGCCCAAATGCCGCAGAGACAATGTCTCTCAAGGCGCAAGGAAAGGACGGGCGTTAGGGTTTTTAGAGACGCCCAATAGTCAATTGCTTTTTATACGCTTCTAAAGCCTCGGGGAAAACTTCTAAAACTTTTTCTATTACGCCGTGCATTACTGAAATTGCTATCCCGTAATTTGTCATCGGCGTTCCTTTATCTATAGCTTTAGACAGCCTTGAAAGCATGCCTTTTCTATTTAAAGTGCAGGCTCCGCAATGTATTATCACTTTATATTTTGTCAAATCTTCGGTAAAGTCTTGCCCGTGAACATATTTAACTTCAATATCTTTTTTACTGAACTCTCTTAGCCAGCGAGGAAGTTTTACTCTTCCAATATCGTCTGCGGAAGCGTGATGAGTGCAGGCTTCGGCTATTAAAACTTTATCGCCGTCTTTTAAAGTCTGCAATGCAGCGGCTCCTTTTGCCATTTCTACGATATCGCTTTTATCTGCGGCATAGACGGTTGAAAAAGTAGTGAGCTTAATATCAGGCGGAGTAATTGCGGCTACTCTTTTTACGGCTTGCGAATCCGTAATTGCGATTACGGGTTTTACTTTAAGAGAATTTAACGCGGTTTGATATTCTGTGTCTTGAACAGTATACGCGCAGGCGTTTAAATCTAAAATATGCCTTGTGGTTTGTATTTGCGGCATAATTATTTTGCCCCTAGGCGCGCCTAAATCTATGGGCATAATCAAAATTACTGTGTCGTCTTTTTTTACTATATTTCTCAAAGCCAAATAGTTTTCAATATAGTTATCGGGCAAAACTTCAAGCAATATTTTTTTTAACGCGTTTAAAAAATCGTCCCTGTTTGAATTGAGCGCAGAAAAAAATAAAACGCGCTTTGTATATTTTTTAATTTCGGAAACGAAGTTTTCATCTGGAGCGCGCAAATCCGTTTTTCCTATAACTACCGCGACGGGAGTTTTTCTTTTGTCGGCTTCGCCTATAATATCCGTTTCAAAACTTCCGAATTTGCCGCTTTCGCAAAGAAGCAAAACAATATCTGAAGAATCAAAGGCGCGTTTTGTCTTCTCTATGCGCGCCGCACCCAAATGCGAAACGTCGTCTATGCCCGCCGTGTCAAATAAAGTGATAGGTCCCAAAGGATTTAACTCCATTTGTTTCCAAACGACGTCGGTCGTAGTGCCTGCTACGTGCGAAACTATTGAAGTTTGCTGCGTGGTGATGAAATTCATCAAAGAAGATTTTCCGACATTAGTCCGTCCGAAAATCCCAATTTGAACCGTTAACGCTTTCATAAAACCCTTCTTATTCCGACAGACTTCGAAAATGTCTTGCCGCTAAAATTTTATATATCTTATCATTTTATACTGGTTTTAGAAAATGAAAACCGCAAGAAAAATAAGGAATTACCGATATATCCGCGCCGTAAGCGCAAGGCGGAAAGATTGTTAGCTGCCGATTTTGCCGTTAGCAGCCGCTTTCAATGTTTTGACAAAGAATTTCAAAGTCTTTATAACTCGTTAATTTATTAAAAGAATCTCTGAGTTTTGCGGCGTTTTTTAAATCTTTCACGTAATAGTGGAATACTTTGCGCATTACCGTTAACCCTTTTTTTTCTCCGTAATGGCGAGCTGAAAGGTCGGCATGATTTTTAAGCCATCCTAAACGTTCTTTTAGCGAGGGCGCGGCGGAAATTTTACCCGTCTCAAAAAAAGATTTTATCCTATTAAAAATACTGTAATTTCCTATCGCGCCCCTTCCTATCATAAAACCCGAACAGTTTGGAACGTCAAAAAAAAGTTTCGCCGTTTTTTCATCAACGATTCCGCCGTTTGCAAACACGGGAATTTTAGCGTTTGCGCAGGCTGCGGCAAACGCGGGCGTATCGGGCGCGCCGCTATGCCCGTTTGAAGCGGGACGAGCATGCACAGCCGCCATTTTTACGCCGCAATTGTAAGCTACGTTTATAATTTCAGGAGCGATATTTTGACCGGGCAAAAGACCCGTTCTTATTTTTATCGTCACAGGGATTTTTACGCTTTTTACCGCAGCTTCTAAAATTTTTGAAACGAGTTTTTCATCGGCAAGAAGTTTTGCGCCCGCGCCGGATTTAGCTATTTTCCTTACTGGACAGCCTAAATTTATATCGACTATGTCGGCGCCGAAACTTTCAACTATTTTTGCCGCTTCGCCGATACAATAGGCGTCTCCTCCAAAAATTTGAGCTGCGACGGGTCTTTCTTTTGCTTTGCTTGCAAGAAGACGTTTTGTTTTATCGCCGCCGCAAATTAAACCTTTTGCGGACACCATTTCCGTATATACAAGACCCGCGCCGCCGCCTTTTGCCAAAAGCCTGACGGGCAGATCTGTAATTCCAGCCATAGGAGCAAGAACTATATTGCTTTCGAGTTCAACGTTTCCGATATTCATATTTTTTTAATTCCGATTTTTTCAAAAAACGCGGCATTCGTCCGCCTTTTTTTTGCGCTTATTTCCAATTTTTGAGCCGTAAAGACGGATTTGATTTCAGAAGTTCCGCCGAGTATTTTAGCCCGCATTTTTTTTGCTTTAAATATGCGGCGCAGCCTATCATCGCGGCGTTATCGGAGCAATAGACTAAAGACGGGATATAAACTTTTATTTTATTCTTTTTTCCGCTTTCCATAAAAAGTTTTCTTATGAGAGAATTTGAGCTTACTCCCCCCCCGAGAACTATTTGTTTTAATCCGAATTTTTGCGCGGCTTCAAACGCTTTAAAACAAAGCGTTTCGGCGACGGATTGCCTAAAAGAAGCGCAAATATCGTTTAAATGCTTTTCGTTTTTTACAGGCTCTTTTTTAAGATAATTTAAAAGCGCGGTTTTAATGCCCGAAAAAGAAAAATCCCAGCTGCCTTTTAAATACGGTCTTGTAAAATTTACGGCTTTGCAGTTTCCAAATTCGGCTCTTTCGTCTATAATGGGTCCGCCCGGATAAGATAAACCTAGCATTTTTGCCGCTTTGTCAAAAGCCTCGCCTGCGGCGTCGTCCCTTGTAGCCCCTAAAAATTCGTATTTCCCAAAATCTTTGATTATGATAAGCTCGGTATGTCCGCCTGAAATTATAAGGCTTAAAAAAGGCGGCTTTACGGACTTATTTTCAATATAAGAAGAATAAATATGCCCTTCCAAATGGTTGACGGGAATTAAAGGTTTTTTAAAAACAGACGCAAGCGATTTTGCCGCTAAAGCCCCCACAAGCAAAGCTCCCGCTAATCCGGGTCCGCAAGTAAAAGCTATCGCGTCTATTTTGTTTGAAAAATTCGCCCAATTTACGCCCGCTTCTTTTAAAGCGGTTTCTAAAACCGGGTTGATATTTTTTATATGCTCGCGGCTTGCAAGCTCAGGCACGACGCCGAAAAATTTCGCATGAACGTTTATTTGCGAAGAAACGACGTTTGATTTGATTTTTGCGGCGTCTGATACGACGGAAACCGAAGTTTCGTCGCAAGAAGTTTCTATGGCGAGCGTATTCACTTATTTGCCGCCTTAGCGTTTGCAGGTTTTGCAGGATTTATAAAAGTTATATTTGAATAGTTTTTATCGGTGGAATAAAATTTATAAGTTACCGAACCGTCGGGATTATCCGTTCTGCTTAAACCCGTCCCAAGCGAACGCGCTATCAGCCTTAAAGAACTCTCAAAATCGTCGGCGCGCTTCTTTACAAGACGCACGGTTTTATAAAACTCGTTCCATTTCTCATTTTTTAAAGAACGTTCCGCAGCGTACTCTTTAATGATATTGTTCTGCTTAACTCCGCCTGCTGACAAAACGTCTATTACCCTGTTGTTTATGTCAACGTCTACGGACAAATGCGGCTTAGGGAAAAACGTTTTTTTAACGTCAGACGAGGGGCTTGAGGCAAACCATAAACCCACGCCGCAAAAAAACAAAACTATAAGATACGCCTTAATTATTATCGGTTCTTCTTTCTTTTCTTTTTCCGCCATATTGTTTCCTTTAATAACCGCATAAATCTTTACCATATAGAAGCGACGGATTATTTTGTCGCCGCCATACCTAAAAAACTGTCGTTTGCTTTTGTTGTTGCCGTTACGTCTGTCATACAAAACTGACGCGAACGCGTCACCCTGAATTTATTTCAGGGTCTGCTGTTTTTTGTTTTTTCAGGGTCTCTTTCAGTATCTGTTGTTTGCTGTTTTTTTTGCGGTTGACGCTTAACGGCAGATTCTGAAATAAATTCGGAAATGACGGACAACTGCGAAAGGCAAAGACGCGGATTGCATTTTCTTCTTTGAACTGCCGCAAAATTTGCGGCAGTTACGAACATTATAGCTTTTTGCAAAACGCCAAAATTGCCGAAAGCCGCTTTAAACGCTCCAGCTTAAAAAATTAAATCCTTCGGAAGGTTTTGGAATTATTAACGACGCCTGATACGGCCAGCGTTCTATTTCAAGGCTGTTTTTGTCAACGCTTACGCAAAACTCTATATTTTCATAATTTTGAGCGAGATTTAAAAGTTCAAAAGGAACGGCAATCTCAATAATTTTATCGTAGACCGCGTCTGACAAAGGCATTTCTCTCTCTCCGCTATCGTCTTTAATAAAATATTTTGCGGGTTTGCCCGCGCCGTTTAAAGAAAGCGATACCCGCGCGCGGACGGGGTCTAAAAATATTATATTAAACGTTAAATCTTCTAAAGTTTTTAGAGAAATATCGGAGCTTAAATCAAATCTGATAAAAAGTTTTTCCAAATTAAAACCGTA
>JAISLV010000097.1 GCA_031277075.1 Endomicrobium sp.
GCTGCCAAATATCTGCCTATGATTTTAAATTACAGCGTCAAAAAAGCCGACTACATTGAAGCCGACGCCGCAGTCATTGAAATTATAAACCGCAACGCAAAACGTTTCGGACATTCTTTTAACGACAAAAGAGTTTTAGTGAACAATCTAAACGCCAGAGATTTTCTCGCTCGGCAAAATGAAAAATACGATTTGATTTTAATAGGGTTCGGGCTTCCCGCAAACTTGCGCGCAAACGGTTTTTACGCTAAAGAATTTTTTCAAAAAGCAAAAAATAATCTTAAACCCGACGGATTTCTGGCTTTAAAACTTCCCGGCAAAATGGTGTATTCAAGCTATATAATGGCGGAACTTAACGCCTGCGTAAGCAAAACGTTAAAATCCGTTTTTAAAAACGTAAAAATAATACCCGGCGAACAGAACATTCTTATAGCTTCCGACGCGAAAATGCCTTTTAGATTTGAAATAAAAAAACGTCTCGCAGGCGTTCAAGAGACTGTTTTAGTGCTGTCAAAATATTATCTTGACGACAGAATGGACACGCAAAAAACTAAATGGCTTGCCGCAGAACTCAAAAAAGCGCGCGGGAAAGTTTCCGTAAATTCAGATTTAAATCCTCAAGGTTTCATAAATTCGGTCTTGTATTTGCAGGCGGGCTTTTCCCCGCGTTTAAGCGTTTTTCTTGATAAAACTCTGCGGTATTCGTACTTGTTTGCGCTTGCCGCCGCGCTTCTTCTATTTCAAAAGTCTATGCGCAAAACTACGGCTTTTTCTTCAGGCGCGGCTTGCCTTTGGATGTTTTTGATAGTTTTGTTTTATTTTAGAATAATAAACGGACAAATATTTAAGCTGGGCGCGATTTTTTCCGCCTGTTTCGTTTTGGGAATTTCAGCCGCTTGTCTTTTTAACAATAAATTTAAACGCGTTACGTCTTTAAATAAAAAAATTTTCAATTGCGAGCTGGCTTTTGCGCTGCTTGCGGTTTTTCTATACTGCGCGTTTAAATTTTTTGATTTAAAAACGTTTCCCGCGTCGCTTTTTATTTTCGCTTTGGGATTTGCAGGAGGGTTTGAATTTTTAAAACTTTATGAAATTCCCGCTTTGCTTGGAAACGACAAAGAGAAAAGCGCGTCGGGAGGAGTAATGCCCGCATATATCTTCGGAGCGGCTTTGGCTTGTCTGCTAGGCGGCGGATTCCTTATTTTTGCATGGGGTTTTGAGCGTTCGCTTTTATTTGTTTTGTTTTTTAAATTTTTAACGTTTTGCCGCTGGGCGGATATAAGTAAAAGAGGATTATAAAACTGTAAGTTGGCGTCTTGCAAAAAACCGCCTTGCCGCTTTCCGAACCGATGTGAAACATCGCCTAAAATTTCCTTGTATTTTAAATGGGCGTCTCTAAAAACCCTAACGCCAGTCCTTGCCTTGCGCCTTGAGGCATTGTCTCTGCGGCATTTGGGCATCAGAAAATTTGTCCGTCCTTGCTCTCATTTTCTTCTTTGAACTACCGCAAAATTTGCGGCAATTACGAACATTATAGGATTTTAGAGACGCGCAAAAGACGCGCCTTTGACTTAAAAAGTCAGTTTTACGCAAGGATTGCGGCGCAAAACAGATAGATTATAAACAAAAAAGTCTGCAAAATAAAAAGTTTATCTTGCAAAAACGATAAATAATTTATATAAATCTACCATAAGCTAAAAATTTTTATAAAATAATTATAAGAATATAAATAATTAATAATAAGAGGTCTAAATGAAAAAGGTCTTTCCAATTTTTTGTGTTTTTTTGTTGTATCCGATGTTTTTTTTCGTTCCACAAATATGCGCTCAAGAAAAGTATTACTCGGTTTCGGGTTTTGTAACAAATAAGGCGGGCGCGGGCGTCAGCGGCGTAGAAATAACAATTTCAGGCAAGGTTCAAGACTCAAGATACACCGACCCGACGGGATACTATTTTTTTGACGGGATTCCAAACGAAGCCAAAATTGAAATTTCCGCTAAAAAGGAAAATTTCACGCTCTCGCCTTCAATTTTTAAAATAAGCAGCATTAACTCAAATAGGACGATAAATTTTAAAGCGGCAAAAATTGTTTCTAAAAAAACAGAAAAAAGCGAAACGCCGTCAGCGGCTGATTTGAAAAAAACTGACTCGGAAAAACCGTTATATGAAATAAAAGGCAAAATAAACTATTACGCTTCAGGTCTTTCTGGGGTAAAAGTTTCCATAAACGCAGACAAAAACTTAGTCGCTCTTACCGACGTCAACGGAAATTACTCTATAAAAGATTTTACGCCTACGGGGAAAAACGTTTTGACTTTTTCAAAAGAGGGATATAGGTTTAACCCCGAAGAAACAGACCTTTCGCATATAACGCAAGACTTTACCGTAAATGCGGAAGCCATAATAGAAACATTTAAAATTTCCGGGGTCGTAAGCGAAGGCAAAAATTTTATAAAAGGCGTTTCAGTAAAAATTACCAACGGTATTGAAGAATTTAATGGAACGACAGATGAAAAAGGCTATTACGAGATTGGCAAACTCCCCTACGGCAACAACTTTTTGATAATCGCTTCAAAAGAAGGCGTAGTAATAACTCCTCTGAAAGTCGTCGTCAACAAACTCATTTCGGATAAAACGGCAAATTTCAACGCAAATGTCCGCAAGTTTAAAGTGTCGGGCTTTGTTACCGACGACAATGACGAACCCGTAAAAAAAGCGAACGTAATTTTGAGAATGCCCGAAGAATCCATTACTGCTGAAACGGATTCAAACGGCTTTTACGAATTTAACAGCGTTCCGTCATTTTTGTATCTCACTCTTCAAGCCGTAAAAAGCGGATACGAGGATTCTAACGAGCAAAATATGCGCCCTTTAACCGCAAATGAAATATGCGATTTCAGGATAATTTCTCTCGCCCCGTCTAAACCTAAAAAAAACGTAGTCGTTGTAGATAGCGAAAATACGGCGTCAAAAAATAAAAAAGCCGCTGTGGAAAGGGAACGTTTGGAACGGGAAGAAAAAGAAGCGCGCGAAGCTAAAATAAAACAAGAACAAGAAGATAAGGAAAGAGCGGAAAAGGAAAAAGAAAAAAAAGAACGCGAGAAACGTTTGAAAGAAGAGAAAGATAGGCAAGCCAGAGAAGAAAAAGAGGCGCGCGAAGCTAAAATAAAACAAGAACAAGAAGACAAGGAAAGAGCGGAAAAGGAAAAAGAAAAAAAAGAACGCGAGAAACGTTTGAAAGAAGAGAAAGAACTTGAAATCAGAGAAGAAAAATTAAGGCGCGGCAGAGAAGAAAAAGAAGCGCGCGAAGCGAGAATAAAACAAAAGAGAGAAGAGAAAGAAAGAAAGGCTGAAGAAGCAAGAATAGAAAAAGAAGCAAAAGAGGCTAAGCTACGCAGCGATAAAGAGGAAAAAGAACGGCAACAGGAAGCAAGACTTAAAACGGAACGCGAAAAAGCCGAAGCGGAAAGAGAAGAAGAAAATAGGAAAGCTATCGAAAGAAAAGAAAAAATCCAACGCGAACAACAATTGAAAGAAGATAAAGAACGGCAAGCCAAAGAAGAAAAAGAAGCGCGCAAAGCCAAAATAAAACAAGAACAAGAAGATAGAGAGAGAGCGGAAAAGGAAAAAGAAGACAAAGAGCGGCAAGCCAAAGAAGAGAAAGAGGCTCGCAAAGCTAAAATAAAACAAGAACAAGAGGATAGAGAGAGAGCGGAAAAAGAAAGAGAAGACAAAGAACGGCAAGACAGAGAAGAGAAAGAGGCGCGTGAAAGTAAAATAAAACAGAAAAAAGTCTCTGAAACGAAAAATAAAGAAAAACCCGCGATAAAAGAAAGCGGTAAAAAGGTAAAAACTGTAAAAATCAAGGGAACTATTGCCGGCAAATATTCCGCCGCTGCGGGAGTAGAGCTTACCGTAGAGCCTGGCGGATATAAAACCGAAACGGACGAAAAAGGCAAATATTCTTTTGACGATATACCAGAAAATTCAAGATATGTCGTAAAACCGCGTTCGTCCGACATATTGTTTGAGCCTGAAAGCGCCGTTTTTGAAGACGTAAAATCAAATATAACGCAAGACTTTACGCCATATATTGCCATAGAAGGAGAAACCTTTTTTGAAGGCAAACATATATCCGACGTTTCGGTATTTTTAAACGACTCAAAAATGACTGAAACGAACCAGTTTGGAAAATTTAAAATATATCCCGTTGAATACAATGCGCCTGCAAATATCCGCGTTTCACAAGAGGGGTATTCCTTTTATCCTCTTATTTTTACTCTGAAAAAAGCCGACAAAAATTACGACGGCGTGAACTTTTTCGTTCATTACTCAATTTCGGGTAAAATAACTATGGCGGGAACAAATTCGGGCTTGTCAAACGCCGAAATTGAAATACGCGGGTCTTCAAGGACGACTATTATGTCAGACTTTGCAGGAAACTTTTCAATACAGGGGCTTGAAGCCGCCGGCTCTTACAAAATAACCCCGAAAATGGGAGGTTATACGTTTACGCCTCCCAGCAGAGATTACGTTTCGTTAAGAGAAAATTTCATAAGCCAGAATTTTACAGCCGCAAAAGAAACGTTTGATATATCGGGCAGCGTAACGCTTGGCGGGAAACCCGTTAAAACCGCAGTGGTAAGCATTACAAGAAGAGCGCTTAAATATTTTACTAACGACGACGGATATTTTGAAATTAAAGGTCTTGATTACGGCAAATCCTACGTTATAACCGTGCAAAGCAG
>JAISLV010000230.1 GCA_031277075.1 Endomicrobium sp.
CTTTTAACTCTCTTTTATATATAAAAATCTCAAAAATTTAAAAAAACGGTCAAGTCAGGTATAAACTCGCCTTTGAGCGTCTGTCTTGCTACCGCCCAAAACAGATATAAAGCGTCGCCATAATTTTATTTTAGCGTCTCTTTCATGGTCTGTAGTTGATTTTTTTACGACAAGATGTGATGTGCAACGTCTAAATATGGGGTTTGGCATGACGAGCTGTAAGCGGTTTTTAGATAGACCTATTTATGAATAAAGAGGATGCTGGCGCCTCAGCGCCCATTTAAAAAAGCGAAATTTGTCAATTTTTGAATTATTGTCTGCCTCTTAAAATATCCCTGTGATTTATCTGAACTATGTATTTTTTCTTTTTTAAAAAATCCGCCAGCGTTTCCGCAGTATATACGGAACGGTGTCTGCCGCCCGTGCAGCCTGCCGCTATAGTCAAATGACTTTTCCCTTCTTTTATGTATCCGGGAATAGTTTGCGCTATAAGGGTTGAAAATAAACGAAAAAACGGCTTAAACTCTTTTTGTTTTTCAATATAAGTTTTTACGGCTCTATCTTTGCCTGTTTTATATTTTAAACCGTGTATATAATTTGGATTTGTTATAAACCGCACGTCAAAAATTATATCGGCGTCGTTTGGAACGCCGTATTTATACCCGAAAGAAAGAACCGAAATATTCAATAATTTTTTTGCCGCTTTTTCGCCGGTAATGCGCGCGATAGCTTCTTTAAGCTCGCCTATCGTCATTTTGGAAGTGTCTATAACTTCGTCCGCAGCGCCCAAAACCATATCAAGCATTTTTCTTTCAAGCTTTATGCCTTCGGCTACGGATTTTCCTAAAGGATGCCTGCGGCGCGTCTCGGAATATCTCCTTATTAAAATATCGTCTTGCGCATTAAAAAATAATATTTTACTATTAATTTTCTTTTTCTTTAAATAATTTAAAATTTCAACAAAACCTTCTAAATACCGCCCTGCCCTTGCGTCTATGCTTATAGCCGCGTTTTTGCATTTTTCGTCTTTTCTTTTAAGAAGTTCCTCCACAAAAGACGAAACGAGACCGATCGGCAAATTGTCTACGCATAAATAGCCGAAATCTTCAAAAACTTTTAAGGCTTGGCTTTTGCCCGCGCCCGACAACCCTGAAACTATATAAAATTTATTTATCATTTAATTCGTTTTTGTTCAGACATTATCTGTTTCAGTTTATCGTTTAATTCCCTCGCAGTGAACCGTCCTTTATTTTTAAGACGCTGATTTAAACTCGCCGTTTCAACCAAAACGGCTAAATTTCTTCCGGGTCCTACGGGAATTGTAACTTCTGGAATTTTTATTCCTAAAAACTCCGTATAGTATTCGTCTATTCCTATGCGTTCGTATTTTTTAATTTCTTCCCATTCTTCAAGTTTTATCACAAGCTCAATATTTGATTCGTTTAAAATATTTCCTATGCCAAAAAGGTCTTTTACGTCTATTATTCCCAAGCCCCTTACTTCTATCAGGTGTCTTGTAATTTCTAAACCGCTTCCTTCTAAAAAGGCGCCAGACATTTTTTTAATATTGACTACGTCGTCGGCGACAAGTATATGCCCTCTTTTTACAAGCTCAAGAGCGCATTCGCTTTTTCCTATTCCGGCTTTGCCCATAATTAAGACGCCAAGCCCGTAGACGTTTGTCAAAACGCCGTGAATTTTTACGTTGGGCGCAAGTTTCCCGTCTAAATAAAAAATAAGTTCGCTTATAAAAGACGAAGAATTGAGAACCGTCTTTAAAAGAGGAACTTCAATCTCGCCGAAAACTTTCATCATCGCTTCAGACGGCGTCAACCCTCTTGTAAGAATACAGCAAGTCGCGTTTTCGTGCGAAAATAATTTGCGCAATACTTCAACCTGTTTGTCGCCGCTAAGACTGCTTAAATAATTGTATTCGCTTATGCCGATAACTTGAGTCCGCTCATATGGAAAATGCTCAAAATATCCGGTAAAAGCAAGACCCGGCCTGTTGATGTCTGGGACGGTGATTTTTCTTGAAAATCCGCCGCCGCCGGCGACAAGCTCCAAATGAAATTCCGAGCTTTTCTCTCTAAAAAGTTCTCCAACTTCTAAAAACGGCATTAATAAGAATCCTCTTGCTGTATAATTTTTACTATTTCATCCGCGCTTGCGGCGTCTTTTATCGCCTGCCTCAAAAATTTATCTTTAAAAAGCCTTGAAATCCTAGACAGCGCTTTTAAATGCTGCCCTGCTATTTCAACGGGACCCGCCAAAAGAAAAACTATATGAACGGGTTCGCCGTCTAAAGAATTAAATTCTATACCTTTGCGCGAAATGCCCAAAGCGCCGACCTGCTCCTGCAAAACGTCGGTCTTTCCGTGCGGTATAGCGACGCCCTGCCCTATGCCTGTAGAGCCGAGTTTTTCTCTCTCAAGAACCACTTCAATAACATCCTCGGTCTTTTTCACTTTCTTTGTGCTTTTCAAAGTCTCGACAAGTTCTACAATCGCAGATTTTTTATCTGTGGCTTTTAAATCTACGGTTATCGCGTCCGCACTCAAAAAATCCATAATTTTCATTTGCGTCTCCTCCGTTTTATAAAAACAATTAAATTCACGGCAAACGTTGATTTCAAATTCGCCTGTTCGCCGCAGCGCAAAACCGCCTGCGGCGGCGCGAAATGAAATAAAAATTTTTACCCGGCGTTAAATTTCAGGTTCCAAAATTACTATTGAGCCGCCGTCCTTTCTGTAGAGAACGTTAACTCTATCCGTATTTTGATTTAAAAACATATAAACTCTATAATCTAATTTGTCAAGGTTTTCTATGGCTTCTTCTACGGTTTCGGGCTTTAAGTCAAAACGCTTAACTTCGGAAATTTTGTTGCGGGCGTCTTCCATGACGTCGTAAGAAAAAACGTCTTCAAGCATAGCCTTTTTTTCTTTTGCCGCTTTTCTATAATCCTGTCTTTTTATTTTTGATATTTCTTTCCGTTTTTTAAGTTGTTTTTCAAGTTTGTCTATCGATAAGTCTATAGAGGCGTATAAATCGGGGGACTGCTCTTTTGCTCTGAAAGTAAGTTTTCCGTCGTGGAAATTTATTTCCGTTATCTGCCTGTTTTTTTCAACGGATAAAATAACGTGCGCCCAAACTCCGTCTCCGTCGTAAAATTTTCCCGTTTTTGAAACTTTTTTTCTCACGTAGGAATTAATCGCTTCGGTGAGCTGAAGATGTCTTGCGGTAATGTTAATTTGCATTCATTGCTCCTTATAGCGTAGGGTAAAAGACAACGGATAAAAAGCGGTAAAAATTTAACGCAAAAGCTTATCGCCTTTTATCCATATTAATTACGCGCCGTTTTAATTACATTTTAAAGTTATCACCTAAATATACTTTTCTTGCCTTAGGATTGTCAAGCAATTCTTTCGCGCTTCCTTCCAAAAGAATTTTTCCTTCGTAAATAATATAGGCTCTATCTATAATTTCAAGCGTCTCTCTAACATTGTGGTCTGTTATCAAAATTCCAAGTCCCTGCTCTTTAAGTTTTTTTATTATTTTTTGTATATCGTCCACAGTAATGGGGTCTATGCCCACAAAAGGCTCGTCCAAAAGAATAAATTTCGGAGAATTTACCAAAGCCCTCGCAATTTCAAGCCTTCTTTTTTCGCCGCCTGAAAGCGTAACGCTGAGCTGCTTGCGCAGTTTTGTAAGACCGAAATCTTCAAGCAGTTTGTCAACAAGCTCTTTTTGCTCTATGCGCGAAACCTTTTGCATTTGAGCTATCGCCGCCAAATTATTTTCAACAGTAAGCCCTCTAAAAATAGACTGCTCTTGAGAAAGATAGCCTACGCCGGCTCTAGCCCTTTTATACATAGGCCAATCCGTAATTTCCGCGTCGTCTAAGTAAACGCTTCCGTCGTAAGGTTTTATAAGCCCGACGGTCATATAAAAAGTTGTGGTTTTTCCCGCGCCGTTAGGTCCTAAAAGCCCGACCACTTCGCCTTGTTTGACGCTTATACTTATGCCGTTGACAACCATTCTGTATTTATATTTCTTAAAAAGATTTTCGGACTTTAAAATCATTGTATTTTATCTTCCATATTTATTTTGCCTTTGACGCTTCCGTTCATAACTATTTTCTTATTGTCTTTGGAATTATAAAAAATCATTTCGTCGGCGGCGTAGAGCGCTTTTTTGCCGTCGTAGACGACGTCTGCGACGGGTCTTTTATTTTCTTTAACCGCGGTAAGGCTGAAAGTTTTTTTGTCAAAAACGGCGTTGTCTGAATAAATAGTCCCCGAAGAAGTCGCTATTTCAACGTCTCTGTGCGCGCTCAAAATTTCAAGTTTTTTATCTATGCGCACTTCTTTTGCGCTTAACTCCATTTTATCGGAATCTTTTAAAAAATATTTCAGCTTCGTTTTTTTTCCCCAAAGTTTTCCGCGCTGCAAATGAAGGCTGTAATCTGCAAAATCGCCGCGGGCTTCAAACGGTTCGCCGCCGTCGGTTTTTGAATATAATCTGACATTTCCCGAAGCGCAAACAAAAGAATCTTTTTTATTGTAAATCATCTTGTCTGACTTTATTACGCTGCGCCCGACGACAGCTTTTGAATTCCCTTTTGAAATAATCGTGTCGCCCGAACGCAAGACTTCCATAACTTCGCCCGTTATTACGGTTTTATCGTTTAGATTTTCCGCGTATACGGCGGCGGAAAACAATAAAATTAAGGGGAAAGAACTAAACAGGTTTAACGCCCGCTTTAGCGTTGTCCAGTATAACCTTTTGTTTTTTAATGACGATTTTTTTAAGTTTTGTATCGCTTTCAAAAGATTTCCCCGTAATTATTTCGTTTTTTGTTGTAATTTTAACGTCGTTTGCGCTGTAAATCAATTCTTTTTGCGCGTTATAGCTTAAATCCGTAGTTTGAAGGTATTCGTTATCTGCAGTTTCAACGCTGCATTTGCCTTTTCCAAAAACGTCGTAAGAATCAAGTTTAATTTCCGCGCTTTCGGCGATTAAAGTGGATACGTATCGCCCTTCCTTATAAAACTTAACTCTTGGAAGCCGCAAAACAGCCGTTTTCTTTTCCTCGTTTATTACGGCGGACTCCGATTCAAGGATCATTTTGAGTTTTCCTTTTTCCGTTTCCGTAATAGTAAATTTTTCAACCGCCTGCTCGGGTATAGGAGGCGTCTCTTCAATAACGGTTTTTTCCGCCTTGCAAGCCGTCATAAAAAACAATCCTGCAAAAATCAATAATATAATCCTGCGCTTTTCTATACGCATTGATAATCCTAATTGGGTGTCTCTAAAAATCTATAATGTTCGTAATTGCCGTGAATTTTGCGGCAGTTCAAAGAAGAAAATGCAAGCCGCGTCCTAAGAGCAAGGACGGACAAATTTTCTGATGTAGAAATGCCGCAGAGACAATGTCTCTCAAGGCGCAAGGTAAGGACGGGCGTTAGGGTTTTTAGAGACACCCAATAAGCAGTCCTATAAAAAACCCGCCGCCAACTCCCTTTTTTGCAAAAGGGGCGGACGCGCAGACATTGTCTGCGTGGACGGGGTATTTCGCCGTTTGCCTTTCGCCGTCGTAGTTTGCCGTCGCCTAGCTTCTTAGCCGCTTAGCTGCGTCTTTTCTTCCCTCGTTTTCCATCTCTCGTGAAACCATACCCATTGCTCTGGGCATTTTCTTATATAATATTCAAGTTCCAGCGACGCTTTTTGCGTTAAATTTAGCGTGTCTTTATCAAAATCGCCCGAAAGCTCAATTTCAACGGGTCCTTTAACTATGGTTTTATGCCCGTAATCGCCTATTCTTTGGTCAATGCCTATGAGAATCTCCGCGCCTGTTCTTAAAGCCAAAACCGCTAAGCCTGACGGCGTCCACGCTTTGCGTCCGAAAAAATTAACAAATACGCCGGGGACTTTCGTATCTTGGTCTATCAGCATAGCTATTATTTCGCCTTTTTTTAAAGCTCTTAAAAGTTTTTTCGCGGTATCGGGCGCGTCGCGCAAAATTACGCTGACGTTTTTGCCGACCCTATAATTTACAAGCATTTCGTTCAGCTCTTTAATGTATATCTTTTTTGCCACCACGTTGACGGGAACGCCTAAATCGGCTACGGCTGCCGCCGTTATTTCCCAATTGCCCGTGTGGGCGCTTACAAACAAAACGCCTTTGCCTTTGTTGACGGCTTCCCTAATTAAATGAACGTTGTCTATGCTTGAAATGCTTTTTAAAAAAGCCGAATCCATTCTTGGAAAATTTGCAAGTTCAAAAAAATTTTTCCCCTGATTTACAAAAACCTGTTTTGCAATCGCTGTTATTTCTTTCTTTGATTTATTTGGAAAACAGCGTTTCAAATTTCTTTTAGCCCTTATTGACGCGCTTAACGAAACGTAATACGCAAGCCGCCCGAAAAACACGCCCAACCCGCATATTGAAAACCTATAAGGAATAATCAAAACTATTTTTGAAAATACGTAAGCCGCGTAATAATAAATTTTTCTGCGAATTCCTTTTATCATATTAAAAACCCTGACGTTTTACAATTGGGTGTCTCTAAAAACCCTAACGCCCGTCCTTGCCGCGCCTTGAGACATTGTCTCTGCGGCATTTCTACATCAGAAAATTTGTCCGTCCTTGCTCTTAGAATGCCCTTCATTTTCTTCTTTGAACTTCCGTAAAATTTGCGGCAATTACGAACATTATAGGTTTTTGCAAGACGCCCTACTAGTTAATCCGTCATGCTGAACTTGTTTCAGCATCTGCTATTCAATAACAAAAGCAGACCCTGAAAAAGACCCTGAAACAAGTTCAGGGTGACGCTTTGCGTCAGTTTTTGGTGACGCTTTGCGTCAGTTTTTGGTGACGCTTTGCGTCAGTTTTTGGTGACGCGTTTGCGTCAGTTTTGGGTGACGGAAAGAGGCATTTGGGTGTCTCTAAAACCCTAACGCCCGTCTTTGCTGCGCCTTGAGAGACATTGTCTCTGCGGCATTTCTACATCAGAAAATTTGTCCGTCCTTGCTCTTAGGACGCGGCTTGCATTTTCTTCTTTGAACTGCCGTAAAATTTGCGGCAATTACGGACATTATAGGTTTTTGCAAGACGCCCAATTGCCGCAAGATTGTCTGCGATACAATGCGAAAAATATCGGATATTTTTTCAACAAGGCGGCGCAGGCAAAGGAACTGCAGCAATAGGCGTTAGGATTTTTAGAGGCGTCCGTCATAGATACTTCCCGTAAATCTTTTTTATTTCGCCTTTAGCTTCAAGTATCAATTCTATAACTTCTCTAACCGCGCCTTCTCCGCCGTTAAATTCTGAAACATAGTCGACGTATTTTTTCACGCGGCTGACGGCGTCTTTAGGGCAGACGGACAATCCTGCGGCTTTTAAAACCGCAATATCTACTATATCGTCGCCGATATAAACGGTCTCTTCGGCTTTAAGACCCGTCTTTAAAAGAAGTTTGTCAAAGGCTTCTTTTTTGGTCATACAGTTTTTAATTAAATAATCTATTTTCATATCCTTTGCGCGTTCTTGTATCTGCAAAGAACCTCTTCCCGTTATCCACGCTGTTTTTACCTCAGGATAAATATCGCGCAAAAAAAGATACCCTAACCCGTCTTTTACGTTCCAAATTTTTATTTCCTCTCCCGAAGATAAAACGATTATTTCGCCTCGCGTAAGCACGCCGTCAATATCTGATATAAAAAGTTTTATTTTTGCCGCTTTTTTCAAAAGACCGTTTTTATTTTTCATTTTATTTATCGCCGTTTGTTTGCAGTTTATAAAACTTTACCGCCGTTTTTATCGTCAATATCAGTTTTCTCTTCGCCGCTTGCAAGCCATGGAGTTATTTCAATAGGAATTTGACGCATATAGGGTTTTAATAAAATATTTAACGTAAAAAATATTACTATAAGCGACGCCAAAATTATTCCCGCCGTTTTTGCAAACCACATATACGTCGGCGTCCAAGCAGTAAAATTTTTCTCTTCAATTTGTATCGCCTTATTTTTTTCTTCTTTCATTTTATTACCTCGTCAAAGGCTTTGGCCAGTTCTATAATATTTTTAAAATCTTTTAAATTCACGCTGTTTGCTCCGTCTGATAACGCTTTATCCGGGTTTTCATGGACTTCTAAAAACAGAGCCGCTACGCCTATAGCCGAAGCCGCTTTTGCCAAAGGCAAAACGAATTCTCTGTCGCCCGAACTTTTATTTCCCGCTCCGCCGGGCAGCTGAACGCTGTGCGTAGCGTCAAAAATCACGGGGTATCCAAACCGCTTCATTATTTCAATCCCTCTAAAGTCCACTACGAGATTATGATAGCCAAAGCTTGCTCCTCTTTCGGTAAGAGATATATTTTTGTTCCCGTAATATTCGCATTTTTTTATAACGTTAAGCATATCTTGCGGCGCTAAAAACTGCCCTTTTTTTATGTTAACGGGTTTTCCAGTTTCCGCGCAGGCTCTTATTAAATCCGTTTGACGCGATAAAAAAGCTGGAATCTGTATAATGTCTGCGACCTGCGCCGCGTCTGCAGCTTGTTGTTCATTGTGGACGTCTGTAAGAACCGCAAGCCCAAAATCTTTTTTTATTTTTGCAAGAATTTTTAAACCTTTGTCTATGCCAAGCCCTCTATAAGAGTCTATGGAGGAACGGTTTGCCTTATCGTAAGACGCTTTAAAAATAAACGGAACTTTTAACGCCTCCGTTATCTTCGCTAATTTTTCAGCTAACAGCAATGCGCAACGTTCGCTTTCTATAACGCACGGTCCGGCAATTACGGCAAGAGGCAAATCGTTTGAGAGCGCTATGGTTTTTGAAATTTTTATTTTTTTGTTATTCATATTTAGTTAAATGCCGCAGGCAAAACAAAAATGTTTTGCGAAAAACCCGAAATAGACAATTTCCTTTATCGCCGCGCGGTCTGTTAGCGTTTGCGTCTTCTAAATTTTTGCGTCTATGTTATGTCTGTCATACAAAACTGACGCGAATGCGTGCGTCGCCCAAAACTGACGCAAACGCGTCGCCAAAAACTGACGCAAAGCGTCACACTGAACTTGTTTCAGGGTCTCTTTCAGTATCTGTCGTTTGCTGTTTTTTTTACGCTTTACGCTTAACGGCAGATTCTGAAATAAATTCGGCAATGACGGACAACTGCGAAAGGCAAAGACACGGCTTGCATTTTCTTCTTTGAACTGCCGCAAAATTTGCGGCAATTACGAGCATTATAGGTTTTTAGAGACGCCCTATAAGTTGTGCGGCTTTTTTTGCGTCAGACGGAATGTCTACGCCTATAGAATCTTTTTTTGAAACTATTATTTTAATTTTATGCCCGTTTTCAATTGCGCGCAGTTGCTCTAAATTTTCAGCCCGTTCCAAAACTGAAGTCTCGCTTGCGGCAAATTGCAGTAAAAAATCTCTTTTGTATCCGTAAATTCCGATATGTTTATAATATTTTACTTTGGCATTATCTCTATTATAAGGAATTAAAGAACGCGAAAAATAAACGGCGTATCCGTTTTTATCAAAAATAACTTTTACAATATTTGGATTTTTTGCGTCTTCGGCATGTTTTATGGGATAAGCCGCCGTTACACACTCAAGTTCAGCGTCTTTTTGCAGTTCTTTAGACAGCTTGTCTATAAGAGACGGGTCTATTAAAGGTTCGTCGCCTTGAACATTGATAAAAACGCCGTAGTCTTTCAAATATTTTTTTGCGGTGAAAGCGGTTCTGTCCGCGCCGCTTTTGCAGGATTTAGGCGTCATAAAAACGCCGTATTTCATTTTTTTTACGGCGTCGTAAATTCTTTTGTCGTCCGTCGCCACGGCTATCGCGTCAACGCTTTTACAAACAGAAACTCTCTCTAAAACGCGCAAAATCAAAGGTTTGCCTTTTATTAAAGCTAAAGGTTTGCCCGGAAATCTGGTTGAAGCGTATCTTGCGGGAATTACGACGGCAGTTTTCATTTTTATATCCCGTGAAATTCGCTTACGGCGTCTTTAAGTTCTTTGGGAGAAGCCGTCGCCGTTCCGATTTTTGCAACTACTATCCCCGCCGCAAAATTCGCAATTTCAGCCGATGTCGGCAAATCCGCGTTTGCAGCCAAAGCTAAAGTCATTGTTGAAATTACGGTATCGCCCGCGCCTGTGACGTCAAACACTTCTTTTGCTCTCGTAGGGATATTTGTTATTTTATTTCCGGGCTGGACGAGCGTCATTCCTTTTTCGCTTCTTGTGATTAAAACGGAATCGGAATTTAAAGTTTTAAGAATTTTTCCGCCTAATTTTTCTATATCGCTTTCGCTTTTCGCGATTTTAACGTTCATTCCTTCCATCGCTTCTTTTGTATTTGGAGTAATAGTCGTAACGCGCTTATATTTTTTAAAATTTTCAGTTTTCGGGTCAACTGTAATCGGAATTTTATGTTTTCTCGCCAAATCTATCGCTTTTTTTAAAACTTTTTGGCTTACCACGCCTTTTCCGTAATCTGAAATTATTACGGCGTTAACTTTTGGAATAAGCGTCTCTATATTTTTTATGATTTTATTTTCTGTTGAACGGTGAAAAGAGCCTTTTATTTCTTTGTCCACTCTTACAAGCTGCTGGCTAACGGCGATGATTCTTGTTTTAATAATGGTAGGTCTGTCTTGGTCGCAAACTAAATAGTCGCCGTTGATATTTTTGCCTCTCATCATTTCCATTAAAGCGCGTCCTATTACGTCGTCGCCTATTGCGCTGACTATATAGGCTTTGCCGCCTAAAGCCGCGATATTGTTTGCGACGTTTCCCGCTCCGCCGAGCGTTTCGGTTTCTTTAGTGACCTCAACTATTGGAACAGGCGCTTCGGGCGATATTCTTTTAACTTTCCCCCATACGAATTTATCAATCATCGTATCGCCTATAACCAAAACCGATTGCTTCTTAAACGCGTCTATTATTTTTAGTAAATTCATTTAACCCTCATATTGCAATTAACAAACAAAGTCCGCCGCTACAAATAAGATTTGTTTTTCAAATATCCGCAGTAATCTTTTACGCTGTCTTCCAGTTCGCTAAAAGGTTTTGTAAAGCCCGCGTTTCTCAAAGAATCCATTTTCGCTTCGGTAAAATACTGGTATTTCGGCTTTAAATATTCTGGCATTTCCACATACTCAACGTTTTCTTTTTTTCCAACGCAGGCAAACATTGCCTTTGCTATGTCGTTCCACGTCCGCGCCTTGCCTGTGCCGAGATTAAAAATTCCCGTTTTAGACGGATTCATAAACAAAAAATACATAGCTTCAACCGCGTCTTTAATGTAAATAAAATCTCTTTTTTGTCCGCCGTCGGGGTATTGCGCGAGGTAAGATTTAAACAGCTTTAAAACGCCTTTTTGCGCGACTTCGTCGTAATTTTTACAAATTACGCTGCGCATATCGCCTTTGTGGTATTCGTTTGGACCAAAAACGTTAAAAAATTTTATTCCTGCGGCTTTGTTCATATAGCCGTTGTTTAAAAGCCACAAGTCAAATATATGTTTTGAAAACCCGTACATATTTAAAGGCGAAAGCGAATTTAATTTTGAAACGTCGTCGTCGTATCCGTCTTTTCCATCGCCGTAAGTAGCGGCGGAAGAAGCGTAAATAAACGGAACGCCGTTTTCAAAAGCCCATAAAGCCATAACTTTTGAATATTCGTAATTATTTTTGACGTAATAGTCGGCGTCGGTAAGAGTTGTGGAACTGCATGCGCCGATATGAATGACTGCCGACGGGTTAGGAGCGCGTCCTGAAATTACGGCATTATAAAAATCTTTTTTTTGAATATAATCTTTGTATTGTTTTCCTACGAGATTTTTCCATTTTTCGCCGTCGTTTAAATTGTCCACGACAAGAATGTCTTTTATCCCTTCTCTATTCAATTTCCATAGAAAACAGCTGCCTATAAAACCTGCGCCGCCAGTTAATATTATCATATAGCCCTCTTGACCGCCCAAGTCTTTGCGGCAACTTATTAATTTTATAAAACTATCCCCTTTTAAGTCAAATAACCGCAAAGAGAACAAAACAAATTCGCAGATAGATACGACAATCTTGTCAAATCATTTAAAAAAGACGCCGAAAAGGCGAAGAAGAAACAAATGTCTAAATACGGGAAGCGCTAGCCACGAACGGGCGCGAAGAGGGTGGCAAGCGGCAACAGCGTCCCAGCCTGACGGGGTTTATCTTTGCCGTTGTCTTTCGCCGTCATTGCGGCAAAAGCCGCAATCTTTCTTTTATCGTTGTTTTTTGCCTTTAGCAGTTAATTCTCTCTACTTTTGTGAGAGTGATGAGACGAAATTTTGCGCCGTTAATTCCCCTTTGGGCGTCTCTAAAAACCCTAACGCCCGTCCTTGCCGCGCCTTTTGCAGCATTTCTGCATCAGAAAATTTGTCCGTCCTTGCTCTTAGGACGCCCTTCATTTTCTTCTTTGAACTGCCGCAAAATTTGCGGCAATTACGTACATTATAGGTTTTTAGAGACACCCTCTTGTAAATTTTATCGTAGTCGCATATAAACTCTTTGCGGAGGTCAATATTTATGAATATTTTTGCTATTAATGGCAGCCCAAGAAAACACTGGAATACCGCAATATTACTCAATAAAGTCCTTGAAGGGGCTTCTTCACAAAATGCAAATACCGAATTAATTAATTTATATGATTTAGAATACAGCGGCTGTACAAGTTGTTTTTTCTGCAAAAGAAAAGATACTGAGCATGGTAAATGCGCAATGAAAGATGATTTGACATCTATTCTTGAAAGGCTGAATACGGCTGACGCTATTGTTTTTGGTTCTCCAATATACTTTATGAATATCACATCTGGAATGGCGTCTTTTTTGGAACGGTTTTTATTTTCCAATATTATCTACAGTATTGAAATACCAACTATTTATCCTAAAAAGATTCCCTCTGGATTTATTTACACCATGAACATAATAGAGGAAACAGCGGATGAATATGGAATAAAAATGAATCTAAAAGCATACCAGACTGTTATAGGGAGAGTTTTTGGATCAAGTCCTGCGTTACTATTTTCATATAATACTTATCAGTTTACTGATTATAAAAAATATGAATCGTCAATATTTTCAGAAGAAAAGAAAGCAAGGCATAAGGCAAAACAATTTCCAATTGATTGTGAAAATGCTTATAATATGGGCAAGAATCTTATTATGAATATATAATAATTGACTACGCCGACTGCGCATAACAGGACTATTTACGCTTTGTTGCCGGGTAAGCGGCTAGAACTCCGCAAAGGCTAGGTCATTACGTTGCGCTTCATTCACACGCCGTTGCAAATTTGACATTGATTGTAAGAAAATTTTATAATTATTTATTATGCCGACAATTAAAATTAATTCTGAAAAATGCAAAGGCTGCAGTTTATGCTTAAAAGCCTGCCCCAAGCAGTGCATATCTTTTAGCAAACAGTTTAACAAAACCGGTTATCGCTGGGCTGTTTTAGAAAAAGAAAACGCCTGTATAGGGTGCGGGTTTTGCTATTTGGTTTGCCCCGACGTGTGCATAGAAGTATTTAAATAAAATTATGCAAATAAACGATGTTTTGAATTTTCCTAAGCGCGCGTAGCGCGGGAAATCTAATATCGGGTTCAAAATGCAATAAGGAGACGCGCGGCAAGCGTCAACTCGAATAATACGCCGCATAAAATAATATGAAAAAATTGATGAAAGGAAATATCGCTCTTTGCGAGGGCGCAATAACCGCTGGACTTCACGCTTATTTCGGCTATCCTATTACGCCGCAAAACGAAATACCCGCGTATATGTCTCGCAAAATGGTTGAGCTTGGGAAAGTTTTTGTTCAAGGCGAATCCGAAATAGCGTCTGCAAATATGGTTATGGGAGCTGCGGTTACGGGCAAAAGAGCGATGACGTCTTCGTCGTCGCCGGGAATTTCTTTAAAGCAAGAAGCAATTTCTTATATGGCGGGAATGGAAGTTCCCTCTTTGATAGTAAACGTTCAAAGAGGCGGTCCTGGTCTTGGAAACATTTCTGGCGCGCAAGGCGATTATTTTCAAGCGGTAAAAGGCGGCGGACACGGCGATTACAGACTTATAGTTTTAGCGCCAAACTGCGCGCAGGAAATGTATGAATTTGCTTACGACGCCTTTGATTTAGCCGAAAAATACAGAATTCCCGTAATGATTTTAGCAGACGGCTTAGTAGGACAAATGATGGAACCCGTTGAATTTAATAGACCCGAAAAAAAAGAGTTTGCCGACAAAGATTGGGCTTTAACGGGATGCGCTGGAAGACAGCCGCGCTCAATTAAATCTCTGCTTATGAAAGACGGCGTTTT
>JAISLV010000235.1 GCA_031277075.1 Endomicrobium sp.
TTTCAGAAGGGAACGGGTTTATAGGTTCGCTTAGCAATTTTGCGCTTGGGGGAATAACAAAAGAAAGTATTTTCGGGGATAATCTGCCTACTTTTGCGTTTGTAGCTTTTCAAATGATGTTTGCTTTAATAACGCCCGCTATCATTACGGGTTCTGTCGCGGGAAGAATGAAGTTTAAAGCATTGTTTGTTTTTATAGGTCTGTGGTCAATTCTAGTTTATTATCCTTTAGCTCATATGGTGTGGGGCGGCGGATTTATAGGCGTAACGCTTAAAGCGCTTGATTTTGCCGGCGGCGACGTCGTCCATATAAGTTCGGGCTTAACGGGGCTTATTCTTGCTATAATACTTGGAAAAAGAAACGGATACAGCCAAGTGAACTACCGCATACACAATATTCCTTTTGTAGTTTTGGGCATGGCTTTACTGTGGTTTGGGTGGTTTGGTTTTAACGCTGGTTCTGCGCTTGCTGCAAACGGTTTGGCGGCGCACGCTTTTATGACTACGGCAATTTCTGCTGCGGCGGCTATGCTGGTGTGGATGCTTATAGATATTTTTAAGCAGGGAAAACCCACGTTGATAGGCGCATGCACGGGCGTTATCGCGGGACTTGTAGGCATTACGCCTGCGGCTGGTTTTGTGTCGATAGGAGCTTCTCTATTGATAGGTATTACCGTCGCTCCCGTTTGCTATTTTGGAATAATTTTAATTAAGAGAATATTGAAAATAGACGACGCTCTAGACGCTTTCGGCTGCCACGGCATAGGCGGAATTTGGGGCGGAATTTTAACGGGACTTTTTGTAACGCCAGAATTAAATCTTACCGAAGGTCTTGGCGGATTATTCTACGGCGGAGGACTTACTCAGCTTATATCGCAAATAGAGGGCATTTTGATTACCATAGCGGTTGTAGCCGTCGGAACGCTTATAGCTTTGGGCATTACCAAAATTTTCTTCCCGCTTCGCGCAAGCAAGCACGAAGAAGCTAACGGGCTTGATATGTCTGAACACGGCGAAATCGCTTATCCGTCTTTCAACGGTTTAGATTAGTTAAAGTAAAGTTTTTTGACGCCGTTTAACCGCAATATATGCGGGGCTGCTTTTCAAATAAAATAGGAGGATTTATGATAAAGATTGAAGCAATAGTCCGCGAAGATAAGTTTGAAGAAGTTAAAGAAGCGCTGGATAAAGTCGGAGTTAACGGCATTACGGTATCTCAGGTGATGGGCTGCGGAAAACAAAAAGGATACGTTGAATTTGTCCGCGGAAGCGAAGTTGATATAACGCTGCATCCAAAAATTAAATTTGAAATCGTAGTTTCTTCCGAAGAATGGGAGCAGAAAACCATAAAAGCCATTCTTGATACCGCCTATACGGGCAAACCCGGCGACGGAAAGATATTCAGCTACGATATGAGAAGCGTAACAAGAATACGCACAAAAGAAACGGGAACAGCCGCGATAAATTAAATTAACGCGGATATTTGACGGCGAACGCTAAAACAAGTTTGCGGCGGCTCAAAAGCATTGCCTTGAGCCTCCGCAAACTGTTTTTTGTTGTTTCTATGCAATATGGTCGGGGAGGTTTATTGTCGTTAAATTCCCCTTTGCCGTCACCCTGAACTTGTTTCAGGGGCTGCCGTTAGTAGTTGAGTTGCCTTTGCCCTAGCTGCCCAGCCGCTTAACTTCTTAGCCGCATTCTTTGTCGCCTCTATGCCGTCACCCTGAACTTGTTTCAGGGTCTGCCGTTAGTAGTTGAGTTGCTTTTTCCCTAGCTGCCCAGCCGCTTAACTTCTTAGTCGCATTCTTTGCCTTTATCAGTATTTCCCTTTGGGTGTCTCTAAAAACCTATAATGTTCGTAATTGCCGCAAATTTTACGGCAGTTCAAAGAAGAAAATGCAAGCCGCGTCCTAAGAGCAAGGACGGACAAATTTTCTGACGCCCAAATGCCGCAGAGACAATGTCTCTCAAGGCGCAAGGCAAGGACTGGCGTTAGGGTTTTTAGAGACGCCCCTTTATTTGCAGCTTTGCATAAATGGGCTGAATGAAAGACGGATAAGGGATATTGTTCCTTTTAATCGGCTTCGGCTATTGCAGACGCGGCTTCTTCGAAGGTTCTTTTTTCTAAGTCTTCAACTAGGAGCGCTGTGAGGGATTTTGCGACTTCGCGCTCTTCAAACGCGATGCCTGAAACGCCTATTTGTTTCAGCGATTCGCCGCTGCTCAAAAAGCGGCTGCGGGTGAAAATTTTTGTTTTTGGATTTAAAGCGGACGCAAGAGCCGCAGTATCGTAAGCGATATTTAGCGATGGGACGGTTATTATAAGATAATCCGCGTCATTTATAGCGGCGGCTTCAAGCACGGTTTGTTTTGTAGAATCTCCGTAAATTGCAAAATGTCCGCTGTTTGTAAGTTCGTTGACGGTGTCAACGTTTAATTCAATTATTATCGGCGTAATTTGATGTCGGCTTAAAGCGCGAGTGATTTCTCTTCCCGTAGGTCCGTAGCCGATAACTATCGCAATTTTTTCTTTAAGCAGTTCTTTTGCGGGCAATAAATTGTTCGCAAGGTCTTGGCTCTTGTTTCGTTTGCGTCCTCTTTTTTCGGATATAGAAGTTATAAAACGCCAAAATTTTTTTTTCGTTTTTAAATACGTTTCAAATGCGGGGATTCTTCTAAAAATTGACGGGTTTAAAGTAATTGAAACAATTGCGCATATAACGATGGCGTTATAGACCGCGTCGCTTGCTAGGCTTAAGCGTTTAGCTTCTTGCGCTAAAATAAAGGAAAATTCTCCCACCTGCGCAAGACCCGCAGCCACAGTTAAAGCCGTGCGCGGGGAATATCCTAAAAGAGTAACTACTATGGTCGCTATAAGGGGTTTTACTACAAGCGTTATTAAAATGCACGCTACTATAAGGGCGGGGCGCTCTATGATGAAACTAGGCACAAAAAGCATTCCTACAGACAAAAAGAACAAAACTGAGAAAGCGTCTCTTAAAGGAAGCAGATCGGCGGCGGCTTGAGCGCTTACTTTTGTTTTTCCTACGACCATACCGCCCAAAAACGCGCCTAACGCAAAAGACGCCTGAAACACTGTGGCTGCGATAACCGCCGTCGCAAAAGCTATAACTAAAACGGTAAGCGTAAAAAGTTCCTGCGAACGCGTTTTTGCTACTTTAGATAAAATCCAAGGAACGAATTTTCCGCCCGCTACGATGATGAAAACCCATAAAAGCGATAAACGCAAAACTGCAAGGAGTATGGCTTTTATAATAGTCCAGTCTTGGTTTATTGAAAAGCCTATGTTTAAAACTTCGGGCAAAAGCGGAAGCATAACTAAAACTAAAACCGTAAACATATCTTCAACCACAAGCCAGCCTATTGCGACGTGTCCCTGCGTGGTATTTGTAACTTCATTGTCGGTTAAAACTCTTAAAAGAACAACGGTGCTTGCCACAGAAAGCCCTATGCCTAATATTAAACTTGACTTCAAATCAAGCCCTAAAGCCATCCCTATAAACGTTCCGCAAATTGTCGCCGCCGCGCTTTGAGCTATTGCGCCCGGTATCGCCACGCCTTTTACCGCTATTAAATCGTCAAATTTAAAATGAAGCCCGACGCCAAACATCAAAAGGATAACGCCCGCCTCGGCAAGCTGTGAAGCAAGAGCGTAATCCGCCACAAAAACCGGCGATAAAGGTCCTATCAAAAAACCCGCAAGCAAATAGCCGACAATAGAAGACAGCCCAAGTTTTTGAGTAATAAGCCCAAAAATAAGAGCCAAAGCAAACCCGAACGCCATTATTTCTAAAAGTTGATATTCGTGCATTTTTTAAGAGGAGTTCCGTATTCTGACATTCTGCCAGAAAAAAACAATCCATTATAGGGCGTCTCTAAAAACCCTAACGCCAGCCCTTGCCTTGCGCCTTGAGAGACATTGTCTCTGCGGATTGCCGCATCAGAAAATTTGTCCGTCCTTGCTCTTAGGACGCC
>JAISLV010000237.1 GCA_031277075.1 Endomicrobium sp.
CCCACAACACGAAAGGCGGACAAAAAGGCGCGGCATTGGTTTCATCCTTAACATATTCTCCTTTGATTTTGGCTTTGGGCGCATTAGCGGGCAATCATTTTATACTGCCTTTGACAATCGGATTATTTGCCGTTTCCGTTGCCGCGGCAATAGCGCTGAATTTGTTTGTACACGTGCTTATAGACAATAGATACGTAAAGACTATTGCCAAAAAAGAAGACGAAGATAAGAAAAAAATCGTTTTCGGTGAAAAACTAGCGGCGTTTGCCGAAAACATTGAGCGTAAATTCGGAGTTAAAAAACAAGAAGTTATAAGTGCTTTTAGATATGCCGAGACGCGCCATGACAAAAGATGGAAGCGCATAGACGCGCTGAAATTTTATTTTGCCGAGCCTGCGCGCGAATTCGTTTCAAACGCTGCAGGAAAATTGAAAGCGGGCGGCAGCGCTGCCGCGGTTTCGGCGGCAAAAACAGCAAAGGACGCCTCAAATCCTGTTATTGCGGTTGAGACATCGCAAAAAGCGGCAATACAAATAGCGTCTTCAAAAGAGCGTATTGACGCTTTAACGGAACGGGAATTGCAGCTTTCCAAAAATTTGATTGTAACCGGAAATATGCAAGAGGCTTATAGGCTTCAAAAACAGGGATTTCGCGCGGCTGTCGCTGTTGACGAAAAAACCGGGCGCGGATGGCAAAAAATTGACGCGGCTCTTCTTGACGAATCAGGAGCAAAAACTAAAGTCTATTGGAAAATTGACCCTTACAGCGGCGTACAATATTTGTTTTTTAAATCAAAAACAATGAAAATAGATTTGTCAAAAGCAATGGAACAGTTATCTGCGCGCTTAACCGACGGCATGCGCGACAAGGCTTTTAAAGGGATAGAGCGGATAATATCCGTTTCAGGCGCGTCGCGCGAAGACGCGCTTGCAAAAATGAGAAATATACAGAGAGATACGATAGGGAGCAAAACTAAAGAAGCCGTATTGTATTTAAACGGCAGGGAAGTCGGCAATTTCAAAAATTTCTGTTTTGAGAAATACAAAACGGACAATATCGGAGTATTTGTAATAACGCGGGAACAGTCCTTAAAACACAAAGAAGCGATAATTGCGCTGCGCGCAAAGGGCGTGAGATTTGTAATATATGAGCGGGTTTCTGATTCGTCTGAGAATATTGAAATCTTTCTTGACGGAGTCATAATAGACGCGGACGCAATCAAAGACGTCGCAGAAGCCGTAAAGCTGTTAAAAAAAATCAAGCGTGAAAAAAACAAAGAGAAAAACGGATATAATTTGAGGATAGCCGTCAAATTCAGCCGCGAAGTTTTGTCTGAATTTATAAACGGGGATTTCGACGGAAGGGATTTTGCAAGAATAATATTCGTTATTGATTATTTGACATATATTGTGGAAAATCAAAAAGTTTCGGGAAGAATAGAAATCTTTTTTGACGCAATGCCCTACGGAGAGTCCGTAAAAAATATCATAGAAAACGACAATGTTGCGGCTATAGGAACAAGCAAAGAGGAAGCGTTTCAGAACAACAGAGAAATCATAGAAAAAACGAAAAGCGTAAAACAGCGTTTTGAAAGAGGCGAAAAGGCGGCGTGGGCGGGCAAATTTGACGACGACGCGGCGGAATTAAAATTAAGCGAAGGGTCGCCGTATTACGACATTATCGTCGTCGACGCGGTTAATTCCTTGTCATTAAAGGGAAAAATAGAAGCTTTTAAGGATGCCGACAACAAGCTCAGCCGTCATGCGCGCGATTATCTTAAACACTTGTGCGAAAAAGGCGAATACGAAGAGGCAGCAGGATTCATAAGGGGAGTTGTGATGAAAACCGTCGGCATGCGCATAACTGAACTATACGGAAAAAAAGGCATTACGCTAGATTTGGAAAAATTGTGCGGCAATGAAAAGTTTTACAGAGCGTTTTTGATAAATTCCATACAATTAATGGCGGCTGGAAACGATATCGCGGAGATAATAAACAGGGAAAACGCCTTTTTGCAAAACGAAGCCGTAACCGCAAAAGATTTTTTTGACAAAATTGCGGGCGAAGTAGACGAGGGAATAGAAAAAATACTGTTTGACAACGAATACGCCATAAAGGCATTGCCTCAGGAAAATATGTCCGAGACGCTTACAATGTTCGGTAATTTCGACGTTTTGGTAAAAGACGAATTCACGATAAGAACAACAATACCTAAAGAAATAACAATATCATTTCACGCCGCAAGAAGCATTTTGTCCGCCGCTTAAGTGTAAGAATAGAACCAGAACGAGCAAATCCCGCCGTTTTTTTGCTTTCCAAATAAGCGGAAAATCGCGCAATGCTTTAATTCGCCTGACTTGACCTGACCGCTTTTTATATTTCGTAATAAATAGGGAGCGGGCTGAGGCTAGGCAACGCGTCGCGGCGGCTAATGGTAACTGCGGATTTGCGTCAATGAGTTTCTGACGGTTCTAAAATATATACTGTTACGTCTCTAAAACTCCACGGCGGCTCTTCGCTTACATTGTTTACGCCTAAATCAACTCTCATTCCTTTTATAAGGTTTCCTGTGTCTCCTGCGTATCCATATCCGTATCCTGCTACAAAAAGTCTTGTTTTAAGCGGTATAACCGCAGGGTCTACGGCTATAACGCCTCTTTGCATTTTGCGTCCTAAAAACGTTATTGTGCCGTCGCCCCATGCAAGCGGGTCGCCGGGATAATAAGCCGTAGAAACCATTTTCATTGACGGCGCTTTTGACAAATCGTAAATTTTTTCAATTTTCCCGTCTTTTGTCAAAAGCGCAAGGCGGTAATATTCTTTTGCTATAGATTTTTCGCTCAAAACTTCTCTGTTAAACAAAACTCCGTCGTGAAGCGTTTCTATTACTTCTTTTGTAACGGTTTTTTCAACGCCTTTTTGCAATTGCGTTTTTCTTAAATTTGAATTGTAGTTTCTGCTCCAAGTCATTCTGAAAGGAACGTTTTCGTTGATTTTTTTATATTCTTTTTCAACGCGCGTTATAACTGCGGAATTTAGAGGCGCTAAAGGTTTATCTAAATCTTTTGAAATAATATCGTTTTCGCCAAGTTTTATCCCTAGCTTTTCTAGTATTTGTCTAAGAGCGATATTTTTGTAAGGCGATACGCGGACAATTTGTCCGTCGGCTTTTATAAAAGCGTCCGCTCTTATAAAACTTACCGCGCCAAGCGCGGCTGAGAGCAGATAGACAAAAAGAGGTATTGATATAAGCTGTATGATTTTTTTTACGTCAAATTTTGTCGTTATCATCTTCGTCTAAATAAGGTCTTAGCCTAAAAGAAACGCCTGCTTCTTTTGCAATTTTTTCAATTTTTGAAACGTCAAGTCCCGGAAGCGCTACCGTAGTTATAACTACTTCGGGTATATATTTTTTCGCTTCTTTTGCAAACTTTATAATTTCGTCAAAAGATTCTTCGCCAAACATAGGGCGGTTTAATTGATTGTGTTCTTTTGGAGAACTGCCGTTAAGACTTATTGAAACGACGTCTATCAAGCCTTTTAGTTCGGGCAAAATATTTTTAGAGTGGTAGCGGTTTGCAAGTCCCGCCGTATTAATTCTCACTTTAGCGCCTTTGTCTTTTAACCATTGCGCTATTTCTTTTACCGTCTCTGGTTTTACAAGCGCGTCGCCGTATCCGCAAAATATAATTTCGCCGTATTTTTTGGGGTCGCCTATAGATTTAATAGCTTCTTCTGCAGTAGGCTCTTTTTCAAGTTTTAAGCCGCTGCCGTGGAAATCGTCAGCCCATTTATGCTTAATGCAATACGGACATGCCATCATGCAGCGGTTTGTAATATTTAAATAGAGATTGTTTCCAAGCGTGTAAGCAATAGCGTTCATAACCGCTCCGTTAGATATAGCCGCCTCAGATGGCAAATAATTTTTTTGCGTTTTCCGAAGTTATTCTTACAGTTTCTTCAACGGATAACTTTTTGATTTTTGCCACTGCTTCTAAAGTTTCCGTTATATACGACGGTTCGTTTCTTTGTCCTCTGTATTTTTGAGGGGGGAGATACGGACAGTCTGTTTCAATAAGAAGTTTTGAAATGTCAGTTTTAAAAACAACGTCTCTTAAGGCGTTTGAATTTTTATACGTGAGAGGACCGTCTATGCCTAGCAAAAAACCCATTTCTAAAAATTTTTCAGCTTCGCAGGTATTGCCTGAAAAACAATGTATTACGCCGCTGACGCCGTATTCTGCAAAAGAATCTAACAGGTCTAACATATCTTGATACGCGTCTCTGCAATGTATAATAGCGGGTTTCTTTAGTTTTTTAGAAATCGCAATTTGGCTTGCAAATAAGTCTAGCTGGTCTAATTTTTCTAACTTTGAGCTATGGTCAATGTAGTGGTAATCTAAACCTATTTCGCCGACCGCTATACATTTGGGAGACGTCAAAAGGGTTTCAAGCCTTGCTAAATCTTTAGCTTGATAATTTTTAACTTCAAGAGGATGAATGCCAAGAGCCGTATAGATAAAATCGTTTTTAGAAAATTCTAAAGCCGCGTCCCAGTCTTTTGGTTCGCAGGCTATTTCAAAAATAGCGCGGACGCCCGCGTCAAAAGCTCTTTGAATAACAGTTTGGCGGTCGGCGTCAAATTTTGCGTCTAAAAGATGAGCGTGAGTGTCTATTATCATAATTTATTATTTCCCGCCGTTTTGAATTCTTGGAAATAAAACTCCGGGAGATTGAAGCTGCGCGCCAGACGGAGAAAAACCGTTTTGCGGTATTGTTTTGTCGGCAAAATATTTTTTTGCGGTTTCGGATATATTCCCGCTTGCGCCCGTTATCGTCCATATTTTTTCGGCAAGCGCAGGCATAAAAGCCAGCAGATGAATGAGTATTAAATCCGTCGCCTGAAGATATGAAAAAATACAGGAAGATAGTTTTTGCAAGTCCGTTTTTGCGAGTTTCCAAGGGGCGTCGAATTCTATACGCCGATTGATTTCCGTAAGGGCTCTTTGCAGAGCTTCCGCCGCTTTGTGAAGATAAAGACCGTCCATAGCCGGCGCAAAATCTTCGTTTAAAATTTTTGCGGTTTTTTCGGCAAGCTCTAAATCGGGCTTGACGTTTGGAACTTTTAAATCAAAATTTTTCTCGGCAAGTTTTAACGCGCGGGAAATTAAATTCCCCAGATTGTTTGCTAAATCAACATTGTATTTGTTTGTAAGAGCGTCCCAAGAGATGTCGCCGTCGGGACCAAACGCAATGAGCGTCACCGTTAAATATCTTGCGGCGTCTACGCCGAATTTGTCTACAAGTTCCTGCGGAGAAATTACGTTCCCTAAACTTTTTGACATTTTCTCGCCGTTTATCGTAAAAAATCCGTGCGAATAAACTTTTTTGGGAACGGGTATTCCCGCTCCTAAAAGCATAGCAGGCCATATTACCGAATGAAACCACAAAATATCTTTTGCCATTAAATGAACGTCGGCAGGCCAATATTTTTTAAATAATTGTTCGTCTTTAGGATAGCCTATGCCCGTAATATAGTTTGTGAGAGCGTCAACCCAAACGTAAACCGTCTGTTTTTTGTCGAAAGGAACGGGTATGCCCCAGTCTATAGCGGCTCTAGAAAAACTTACGTCTTCAAGCCCTAATTTAAGTTTGCCTATTATTTCGTTGCGTCTTTCTTCAGGCTGAATTTCAATGTGTTCTTTGTGAGCGGGGTTTGTAATCATATCGTGCAAAGCGTCTGAAAACGACGAGAGTTTGAAAAAGTAGTTTTCTTCAGACTGCAATACGGGCTTGGTTTTATGAAACGGACATAATCCGTCTATTAAATCTTTTTCGGGGTAAAAACGTTCGCATCCGACGCAGTAAAGAGCCTCGTAAGTTTTTTTGAAAATCAGCCCTTTTTGAAAAAGAATATCAATTATGTTTTGCGTTGCAGATATGTGGTCTGCGTCTGTCGTGCGGATAAATCTGTCGTAGGAAATATTTAAAAGTTTCCACGCTTCTTTAAATTGCGCGCTTGTTTCGTCAACAAGTTCCTGCGGCGTTTTGCCTTTTTCTTTTGCCGCCGCGGCAATTTTTGCGCCGTGTTCGTCTGTTCCAGTTAAAAAGAAAACGTCAAAGCCGTTAAGCTTTTTCCAGCGAGCCATAATGTCTGCCGCAATTGTAGTATACGAATGACCAATATGGGGAATATCGTTGACGTAATAAATCGGCGTTGTAATATAAAATTTCATTGTATTTAAGCTCCTGTTTTTTGTCGACGCTTTTTTTGCGGCGTTTTCAAAATAGCGGTTTTTTTATTAAGTCTTGTTTTTATCCTTAATTATCTGCGCAGGGAAAGTTTTAAAATCTCTTTTGTCTTTATCGCCAAAATCTACAGTGACAGTTTCTTTTACGCAGTCTATAGCGGCAAGTTTTCCTTTTCCGTTTGGCGTTAATACCGCCGCGCCTAAAGGCGGCAAATCTTTTTTGAAATTTTTATAGTGTTCGTTTTCAAATGATATGCAGCACATAAGCCGCCCGCAAAGACCTGAAAGTTTTGAAGCGTTTAAAGACAAATCCTGCTCTTTTGCCATATCTATAGTTACAGAGCTGAAATCTTTTAAAAATCCCTGACAGCAAAGAACGCGCCCGCAAGAGCCAAGCCCTCCGACCATTTTTGACTCGTCTCTTACGCCTATTTGTACCATTTGAATTCTGGTTTTTAAAATATGTCCTAAATCTTTTATGAGTTCTCTAAAGTCAACCCTTGTTTCAGACGTGTAATAGACAAAAAGTTTTGAGCGGTCAAAAGTGTATGAAACGCATGTAAGCTTCATATCAAGCTCGTGGTCTTCGGCTTTTTCTAAAACTATGTTGAACGCTTTTTTGTTTCTCTTTTCGTTTTCGGCAAGTTTTCTTTTGTCTTCTTCGGTAATTTTCCTTAAAACTTTGCCTATGGGGTCTTTGCCTTTTTGAACGTTTTTTTCTCTTTCAAAAACGATTCCCGTTTCAACGCCGTGTTCCGTTTCAACTATAATTTGATCGCCGGGTTTTACGTCGTGGCGTCCTACGTCGGCGTAAATTTTATCTTTAATCCGTCTAAGCATTACTCCTACCGCCATTGGCATATATGTTCTCCTTAATTTTATACGTATTATATATCGTCCGATTTTTTGAGGTCGTAAAGGTCAATAAATAAATTGTCAAACGTAGTTTGAGCGTTGACGTTTTTTAAAAGCAGCTCTCTTGAGCGGCTCAAAAGCTCTAACGCCGCGCTTGTGCCGTTAGGATAGAGCCTGAATTCTTTTGCGGCTTCGGCAAGCATAGCGTCTATGCAGTTTAACGGGTTGTTTCGCGCCGCCGTCTTTGAAAGTTCTAAAATGTCAGACGCGCAGAGATTTTCTTTTTTGAGTTTAAACCATAAATTTAAGCCTTCGCTTTCGTCTCCGTCAAGCAGTTTTTTTGCGATTTCCAAAGACCCTTCGCTTAGAGACGCGATTTCTTGAGCTTTTTGCGCCGTCAAAGATTCGTTGAGCATAAGATAAGTTTCAATTTCCGTTTGGCTTAAAGGCTGAAAAAACAAAATTTGCGAACGCGAAACTATCGTTTTCGGTATGGTTTCTTTGTGGCGCGCTATCAAAATGATTGCCGTGTTTTCGGGCGGCTCTTCAAGCGTTTTTAAGAGCGAGTTTGCCGCAGTCGCGTTCATTTTTTCGGCGGGTTCAACTATAAAAAATTTCCATTTGCCTTCGCGGATTTTCGTGGAAACTTCTTTTTGCATATATCTGATAGTGTCAATTTTAAGCTCTTTTTGCTTTTCAACTTCTTCGTCTTTTAGTTCCGCCTGCTTTGCAAAATCTATAAAATGTATGTCGGGGTGAATGTTTTTTGATATTTTTAAACAGTTCAAACAATGCCCGCAGGCGTCGGCTTCGTATTTTGTAAAATCGTTAGTTGAACAATTTAAAATTTTAGCAAATTCTACAGCCGTAAAACGTTTGCCGACGCCGTTTTGACCTATAAAAATATAAGCGTGGGCTATTTTGCCGCTTTTGAGCTGCCCCGTTAAAATTTCTTTAATTTTTTTTTGCCCTAAAATTTTTTCAAACATTTTTCTAATTCTTTTTCAATAAGATTCCACGTCTTTGCTATATTTTTGTCGGTTTTTATGATTTTTATTCTTTTCGGTTCTTTTTTTGCTTGAGCCAAATAACCTTCTCTTACTCTTTGATGAAAAGCGCGGCTTTCTCTTTCTATTCTGTCTCCGTCTTTTCCGTAAGATTCTTTATCCAGGCTTTTTGCTTTTTTAAGCCCGAGTTTTGGGTCAATATCTAAATAAAAAGTCAGCGTCGGCTTTATTGCGTAAGACGCCGCGCCGTTTAGTTTAGAGATTAAAGACGCGCTCAAACCGCGCCCATAACCTTGATATGCCAGCGTCGCGTCGGTAAATCTGTCGCAGACAACCGCTTTTCCGTCTTTTAACGCGGGCAAAATTATCTCTTGAATGTGCTGCGCTCTTGCGGCTTCGTATAATAAAAGTTCGCTTAAAGGCGTAAGATTTGAATTTGGCGTCAATAAAATTTTTCTGAGAGCTTCGGCAAGCGCGGTGCCGCCGGGTTCTCTGGTGAGTAAAACGGAAAAACCGCTTTTTGCAAGATAATCTTTTAAAAGGTTTGAATGCGTCGTTTTGCCAGAACCTTCGCCGCCTTCAACTGTAATGAAAAGGGTTTTTTGTTTTCTCATAATTTGAAAGTCATTATATAAAAAAGCAAAGCAAGCCGTCAAAAAATTGTTATAATATGGCAAAAAAGGCGGCAAAATGAACGTTTATACTATTTTAATTATTTCTTTTTTAGTTTTAGTTTTTATTGTTGAGACCGCAGCGGACGTTTTTAACGTCAAAAATATTTCAAATGAAATACCAGACGAATTTAAAGACGTCTATCCTTCAGGCAAATACGCAAAATCTCAAAACTATCTGAAAACGAGGACAAAATTTGCGATAGTATCGTCGGCGTTTTTTCTGGCGGTTCAAATTGTTTTTATAGTTTGCGGAGGGTTCAATTACGTAGACGAAATGGCGCGGGCTTTGACTGAAGGACAATTTTTTGCAGGTTCAAGCCAAATTATTACAGGGCTTATTTTCGCGGCTATTTTGGCGGCTTTTGTCGCAATTTTAAA
>JAISLV010000139.1 GCA_031277075.1 Endomicrobium sp.
CTTTAGGGCATCAGAAAATTTGTTCGTCATCGCTCTTAGGACGCGGCTTGCATTTTCTTCTTTGAACTGCCGTAAAATTTGCGGCAATTACAAACAGTATAGGTTTTTAGAGACACCCATTATGAAATTTTATCATAGCTTTCATGCATTTGCCGTGAAATCTATAAAAGCAAAAACCCGACTTTAGAAAAAAGACGGGTTTTAATTATAATATTTTGCTTACGTCTTTATTTATAAAGGGCTTGTTATATATTTATTGTCTATTAAACCGGCTTTTATCCATTTAATTATATCTTCGGCTGTAGGTCTTGGTCCAGGCTTGTAAGGCTCAAAACCCTCAACTGTTTCAATAGGTCCCCAAATATGCTCGCTTTCCTTTGCGCCAATTTCTTTTATGACTTGCGTTTCGCCTTTGATAGCGTCTCCGTATTCGCCAAGCTGTAAAACAAGCTCTCTTCTTTCATTTTTGAATATTGTCACCTGATTTACCCGCGCGTCATAAAGTCCTACAAGCTGCCCATTATAATAAAGATATTCGCTTATAAGCTGCTCGTTAAAAGTAGTGTATAAAGTTCTTCCGTCAATATCAAACCAAGTGGTTTCTTGATTTTCTCTATTAAAAGTAGCGATAAGTTTTGAACCGTTCCAAAAATAATCCGTTATTATGGCGCCCGCATAATTTTTTGTGTATTGCTGCTTGCCGTCTTTAAAATAAGTGGTACTTTTTGTAGTAGGGTCAAACGCGGTTACAAGAACATAATTGCCGTATTTATCGTAATCATAAATATAAGAAGTAAGCACTATTCCATCTTTATTTTCAGTATGCGTCATATTCCCTTGCGCGTCAAATTTAGTTACGTTTCCGTAAGCGTCGGTTTTAGAAATCAGATTGTTTAAATCGTCATATTCATACTTAGCCATTCTATTGCCTTCATAATCAAGTTCATATGAAGGATTCCCGTTATCGTCAAAAACAGTTTTGCCTTGAGTCATTAAATTAGCTATAGAGCTTATGTTTTTTCCATATTCATCATACACATATTGTTTAGTCTGATTTTTATCTTTATCATATTCGGCTATAATTTTACCGCCAATATCAGTTTCTTTATAAGATATTATTTCGCCGAATTCATTAGTGACTTCTATCCAGTTTGTCCCAGATACATTTTTGCTTACGCTTAAAAGTTTTCCATTTTTATCCATACTCTGTTGAACGCCGTTTAGAGAATACGTTCTGCTGCCGTCTTTAGCTATGCTTAAAGCCATTTTTCCTGTAGGAGTATAAAATTGTTTATTGCCAGAGCTGTCTGTAGCCTGTATTATTCTGTTAGGGAGGATTCTGCTCATTTGATTGGGCTTTGCATAACCGCGTAAATCTTCAACAGGACGGGCGGCGTTTCCAAAGCCGAACATATACGGGTTTTTGCCCGACATAGGCGCCGCGTTAAGATTTACGGATATTAATAAAAGCGCCAATAAAATTGAATTAAATTTTCTCATATACTCCTCCTTTCTTTATCCGTAAATATTATACATTTGAGAGTTGAAATCCGCTCAAAAGAAGTGTGAACTTTTTGTAAATTCTACAAGACCGCTATTTTCCGCCAGAAGGATTTAAAGAGGGCAAATCAAATTTCGCCACGCCTATTTTAAACCTTACGGGATTTTCAGCAATAGTTTCGCCTTCGCTCGGCTCGTAAATAGTTCCGAAAACCGTAACAGTTTTATTAAGGTTTTGAAGCAAAGCGTCTTTTTGCTCGCCCAGAAGAACATAATATAATCCGTTGCTTCCCTTGAGATAGACGGAATCGCCGTCTTGTTGGATAGTTCCGCTTACTTTTATCATAAAGTCGGCAGTTCTTTGCGGCGCTTGTGTTTTAGCTCTCATATACCTTGTTATTATTACGGGGCCGACGGCTATTAAAACGGCTAAAAATAATATTATTCCCCCGAAAATCACCCATTTTTTCTTGCTTTTAACCGGCTCCATAATGCCTCCATTTTTATATTTGAGCGTCCCTAAAAACCCTAACGCCCGCGCTTACCGCCTTACTCTTTGCGGCATTTGCGGGTGTTATATGTTTTTAGAGACATCCATTTAACATTTCTTCTATGAGAATTTTAGCTCTTTTTTATTTCTTTTGCAATAACATCTGCTAAAAAATCTTTGTAAAATCATTCTTGCAAGTCTTGTAAAATCATTTAAAAATGACGCCGAAAAAGTTAAGAAAAAACAGTTTGACTAATATTAATTTATTTCATAAAATTATCACATCTAAATCAAAAGGAGGCCTTTTAATGTCACAATCGGCTTTTGAAATTCAGGAAGTTATTTCTTTAGGTTGGGAAGCGTTTAAGAAGAATGCTTTGCTCTTTATCGTGTTGCTGCTGCTTTCTTTGGTTGCAAATATTATCATAAGCGCCATTTCGGGAGTAATTGCTCTGCCTGCAGTTATCGCCTCGATTTTATCAACCGCCGTAGGAGCTTATTTTATGCTTTCAACCGCAAGAGCCTGCAGCGCGGCGTCAGAAGGGCAATCTCCGTCTTGGGAAGTTTTAAAAAACGACTGGAAGCCATTTGGTAAATTTTTTATTATTTTTATATTGTTAAGTCTAATTTTTATTATTTCGGCGATTTTATTATTAATACCTTTTCTATTTGCTTTAGCTCTTTTCCTTTGCGTTCCTTATATTTTCGCGGCAAATCCAGAAATCGGCATACTGGAAATTTTTCAAAAAAGCTTTAATATTTCAATAAAACATATTTGGGTTCTTATCCTTTATATTCTCTTATGGTTTATAATCGTTTTTGTTACGGCAATAGTCACATTAGGTCTTGCCGTTTTGATAACCGTTCCGTTGTTTTATCTATCTTCGGCGTTTGTCTATAGAAAACTTGACGCGGACTCAAGCGGAGTGGTTGAAATCCCCTTAGCGCAAACCGAGACCGAAGCAGAATAAATATTTCGCAAAACAAAAAAAAGCGCGTCCAAAGATTTTATTTGGACGCGCTTTTTTTATTTTACTTTTTATCTTCCCGCGCAAATTTCTTTATAGCTGCAATACTTGCAAAAAAAACTTCTTTCGGCAAACGGAAATTCTTTTTTGTCTTTGGGAACGTTTTTATTTATATCGGTAAGATACGAATACATTTCCTTCGTCTCGTTTTCAACGTTCAAAGCAAAATCAGATATTTTTTTAGCGTCAATTTGAACTCTTTTTTCGCTGTAATCGGGAAATAAATAAACTATCGCGGGCGAAATATCAGAAGCGGGTTTTTCAAAATGATAATTAGCCCAAAGCGAGTAGCCAGTAAGCTGTTTATTATGTTTCGTTTCGTCTGGTTTTCCCGTTTTCCAATCCAAAATATAAATTTTGTCGTCTACTGGGAACAAAAAATCAACTTTGCAAAAAGCTTTATAAGCGTTTATTCTTGTCTCGCCAAAACCCTCAGGCTCTATAATCCAAAACGCGCTTTGCGCAACGGCGTATTTTTCTATCCATTTAAAACGCTCGCTTTCAATAAAATTTTCAAGCATTATTTTTATTTTCGCATAAATTTCTGAAGGCGAAATTATCTCGTTTCCGTAATAGGATTCAAAAAAAACTTTCGAAGAACAATATTTTTGCGTCATATCAAAAGCGTATTTAAAAAATTTATCTTTATTTATCGGCTTAGAACTTTTTTTAAAACGCTCCAGCATATCCCTTATTATGTCGTGCGTTATATTTCCCGCCTCAAGCGCTTTTGAAGTCAAAAATTTTAGAAATTGTATTTTTTCAAAAGGAATTTCTTTATCGTATTTTGCGTAATAGTCGTAAAAATATTGCCTTTTGCAGTTTGTAAATTTATCATAGCGAGAAACAGACCAGCCTAAAATATCCGTATATGGAAATTTTTTTATAGCGTTCATTATTTTATTACAGCCTCCAGTATAAGACCAGCAGTTCCTATTATTATAAAAAGAGACGCGGCAATATATTTTATTGTTTTTGCAGGGAGTTTTTTGCCGAGAATTAAACCGACGGCAATTCCCAAAAGATTTGCTAAAAACATTCCGCTAAACGCTCCAAAAAAAACTCCAATTGGGTTTTCGTTCATAGCAAGAGTCATTGCGGCTATTTGCGTTTTATCGCCAAATTCAGAAATGAAAAACAAAATTGCGACGGTAAAAAAAGGATTTATAATAACTTTTTTTTGAACGCCTTTTTCATCTTCATTTTTATCAAGCAAAGTCCACAATCCAAATAGAATAAAAAGAACGTAAGACGCTGTTTTTATAATCCCTACGGGCAAAATATCTGAAATCAATCCGCCTGCGCAAACGGCTATTAAATTCGTCAGCGCCGTAGCGGCGGCTATTGCAACAATTACCTGCGAAGTTTTAAATCTAGCCGTAAAAGCTAAAGCCGCAAGCTGCGTTTTATCGCCCATCTCGGCTATAAAAATCAAAAGAAACGAAGTTAAAAAAGCAGAAGTCATTATTTTTTACCAACCGCCGTATTTTCAAGCGTTTCAGAAAGTTTTCTGTTTTGCTCTCTCAAATTTTTTATCTCAAGCTCCTGCCTTGTTATTTTATGTCTCAATTTTAGCCTATCCGCCGCTATGGCGGCAAACGTCTTACTTTTGCCAGCCTTTGAGGAACGCATATATTTTTCAAGTTGTTCGGCTTGACTTTGATAATCAGAGGCTATTTTTTTTATGTATTCGTTTCTTTCTTCAAGGCTTTCAATTTCGGCAGTCATTTTTTTGTTTTCCTGCTCTAATTTATGCTGAGATATTTGGATTTGTTCAAGTTGAACCAAAACTTTATCGTATTTTGCGCTTGAAACGCAAGAACATAATAAAAAAGACGCAGGTAATAATAAAACCGCAACTGTTTTCATAAACATATTTTAGCAAATAACTATAAACTGTATAAACTTCTTCTTTCTATGCCGTTATCAGCGCCCGCCTCCGCCCCCGCCGCCAAAACCTCCGCCTGAAAATCCGCCCCCGCCTGCTCCGCTTCCTCTGTTTTTAGGCGCGGCGTTTGCTATAGAAGAAAGTATCAATCCTCTTTGAAGAGCGTTTCTTCCGCCTAGCGTATTTAAATATCTGTTCATAGCAGCGTCAGGCAATATCTTTTCAAAGTCGCTCATCCATTTATTTTCCATGCCGAAAGCAAAAGCGTAAGGCAGATAATCTGCAAAAATTCGCTCGGCGTCAACGGGGTTAGACATAGCCACGCGCCTTTCCTCAGCTACAGTCATATATCTGTAAAACCCTTTGATTTTTATCAAAAGCGCGCGCCCTTCATGAGTAAGATTGTCTATTATTGACGCATAAATTACAAGTCCTAAAGCCGCCGCCGCAAACAATACTTCAGCAACTATATATTGCGCCGGCGCTTCCTTTAAAATTGAATAAAAAAATATAAAGTAAAAAGCTAACACGGCAAAAAACAGCAAGGGTTTTAAAAGTTTAGGCGCAGGAATATTTGAAATTACTACAATAAAAATACAGAACTGAAAATTGAGAAAAATTGCAGGCGCAAGATTTCCTATAAAAGCAGCCTGCATTAAAATAAGCGCAATAATCGGCGGCGCAATATACTTTGCATTTGCAATAAGATATTTTTTTTTCTCGCGTTTAAAATAATTGTTAATTGAATTTATGCATGAATTAAGAGCAGACCAATTTGCATTTGTCAGCGCAAAAGATTTTTTACCGTTAAAAAAAGACGTCAATATTGTTTTTTCTTCCTTAGGCAGCCCGTCGGTATTTTTATCTTTAAGATGCAAAACGGCGTTTTTTGAAAGAAAAGATTTTTCTTCAGATATTTCTATCTTACCTTTCATCGCAAGACTTACTAAAGACGCGGCAAACATTTTTTTATC
Source organism: Endomicrobium sp. (assembly GCA_031277075.1). Taxonomy (GTDB): domain Bacteria; phylum Elusimicrobiota; class Endomicrobiia; order Endomicrobiales; family Endomicrobiaceae; genus JAISLV01. Next base: position 5,881 of record JAISLV010000139.1, read on the forward strand.
TTCAGTTCTTTTCCAAATGCAGCGCATAAAGGCTGGCGAAATATCTTTTGGCGGGACAAACTCTGTAACTATCGTATCAACAGGATCTTTTCCAACTTTAAACCAAGTGTAGACATAATAAAAAAGTAAAACCGCAAAAATCAAAGAAGCGTAAAACAAAACAAACGCCGGGTCTACTGCTGCGATATGTTCTTCTTTATGAACGTAGGATTGCGCCGCGCCTTTTGTAAAAGCTACTGCGACGGTAAATCCTTCGCCCGGATACAGAGGTTTTGTCGTCTTAAAAAAATTATCTTCTGACGCTATCGCGTCTTTGCCTTTTGCGCCTTTTTTGCCCGTATATAAAGACGTTAAATCGCTTTTAATTACGGCTTCTTTAGGAAGCAAAATGCGAAAAGACGCGCGTTCTATTGTAAAATCCCAGCCGTTTCCCGTTACATTCCAATAAACTTCGTCGTAATCGTCAAAAGAACCTACAAGCCTTTCAACTTTGTAAGTAAGCTCGTAGACATGCCGCCCTTTTGATATAAAATTGTCGCCGCCGAAATTTATGCGAAGCATACTGTTTTTTCTTTCTAAAAACGAATCGCAAGGCGCGCCGTCCATAGTTAAAGAAATAAATCGTATCGGAACTTGCGCAGCGTTTGGCAAATCCCTATAAATCCCGCGCCGAATTTTTATATTGTCGCTGTTTAAACTTATACGCTCTAAAACAATTGCAGAGCCGTCTTTTTGAACTCGCATTTCAACGTCAAAATCAAAAATTTTTTCCTGCGCGTTTGCCGCAGCGCAAAAAGTAAAAACAAAAAATATAGCTAAAAAAATCCGCCTTATTCTTTTCATTAGAGACACCCTTTTGCCTTTTGTGCTTGCTTAAATGCCTATACGCTTAGCCGCGTTCTTTGTTTCCTTACATATTTAACAAAATAAAAACCTCTCTATGCAAATATGCGCACGGAGAGGCTTTTATTTTCTTATTGGGCGTCTCTAAAAACCCTAATGCCCGTCCTTGCCGCGCCTTGAGACATTGTCTCTGCGGCATTTCTTCATCAGAAAATTTTTCCGTCCTTGCTCTTAGGACGCCCTTCATTTTCTTCTTTGAACTGCCGCAAAATTTGCGGCAAGTACGAACATTATAGGTTTCTAGAGACACCCAAATGTATAAATTTATATTTTTTGGTCAACGTATATTCCAGGTCCCATTGTTGAAGATATTGAAACGCTTCTAATGTATTGACCTTTTGAGCTAGAGGGCTTTGCTTTTGAAATCGCGTCAAACAAAACTTTAATGTTTTCTGCAAGTTTCCCTTGCGGAAAAGAAACTTTTCCAACTGGAACGTGAATTATTCCGTAAGAATCATTTTTATATTCCACTCTTCCTTTTTTGAGTTCGCTTACCGTCGCGCCGATATCAAAAGTTACCGTGCCTGATTTTGGGTTAGGCATCAGTCCTTTAGGTCCCAAAATTTTTGCGACTTTACTTAAATCTTTCATAACGTCGGGCGTTGCGACCAAAATATCAAAATCCAAAATTCCCTTTGATATTTCTTCTATTAAATCTTCCGCGCCGATTTTGTCGGCTCCCGCATTTTGAGCTTCTTTCTGTTTTTCGCCTTTTGCCAAAACTGCGACTTTTCTGGTTTTGCCTATGCCGTTAGGAAGAGTTACTGTTCCTCTAACAGTTTGGTCGCTTTGTTTTGGGTCTATGCCGAGCTTAATGTGAAACTCAACGGTTTCGTCAAATTTCGCTTTTGCGGTCTGTTTGACAAGACCTAAGGCTTCAATCAAATCATACTCTTTGTTTTTGTCAACTAATTTTGCGGCTTCTTGAAATTTCTTGCCCATTTTATTTCTCCTAGTGGTTTTGCGATGTCTTTGACATCTCCCACAAATATTTTTCTTTAATTTTTTGCTAAAACGCGCTCATTTATTTTACAATATCAATTCCCATAGACCTCGCCGTGCCTTCAACCATATGTTTTGCGGCGTTCAAATCGCCGTTTGCGTTAAGGTCGGGCATTTTTTGCTTGGCTATTTCTTCAACTTGAGCGGCGGTAATTTTACCGACTTTATTCCTGTTAGGAACGCCTGAGGCTTTTGCGACGCCTGCGGCTTTCTTTACAAGAGACGCTACGGGAGGCATTTTTGTTATGAATGTGAAAGAACGGTCTTCCATAACAGTTATGACCACAGGAATAGTCATTCCCTGTTCCATCTTTTTCGTTCTTTCATTAAACTGTTTACAAAAATCCATAATATTTACGCCCTGCTGACCTAAAGCGGGACCTACAGGGGGAGCAGGATTTGCCCCGCCTGCGGGAATTTGAAGTTTAATCATTGCTTTTACTTTCTTTGGCGCCATTTGCTTTACTCCTATTTTAAAAAAGCTGACGAGAACTCAAACAGACAGCCGGCTTAACAAAAAATTTATTTTTTCTAAACTTCTTAGCCGCTTAACCGCCGTTCTTCCCGCCGTATTAGATTTTTTCAACTTGTAAAAAGTCCAGCTCAACAGGGGTGGGTCTGCCGAAAATCGTAACCATGACTTTCAGTTTTCCTTTTTCCTGATTTACTTCTTCCACTATACCTATAAAATGTTTAAAAGGTCCTTCAATAATACGCACGTTTTCTTCTTTTTCAAAAGATACCGCAGGTCTGGGTTTAGAAGCTTCCGGATTGACGATGGTATTCAAAAGACTTGCAACTTCGTCTTGAGCCATCGGCACAGGTTTTACCCCGCCCAGAAAACCCGTAACGCCCGCAGTATTTCTAATAAGCCAATACGTCGTGTTATTGACGGTCATTTCAACAAAAACATAACCGGGATAAAATTTTCTTTTCTTTATTCTTTTTTTATTCTGCTTAACTTCCACTACTTCTTCCGTAGGAACAAGTATTTGAGAAATAACGTCGCTCATATTTAAATTTGAGACCGCCATTTCCAAACTTTTTTTAACTTTATCTTCGTGCCCGGAATAGGTGTGGACTACATACCATTGGTTTGCCATTTTATACCCCGAATTTTTGTCTAAATTTTAAATATACTACTGACTATAAACCCCAAAATAAAATCAACGATATAGACAAAAATCGACATAATAATAACAAAAATTATGACGACTACCGTGGTTCCTGCGGCTTCTTTTCTGCCAAGCCATGTGACTTTCGTAAGTTCATAATAAGCGTCTTGAAAAAACTGAACGGCTGATTTAAAAAAATTCATTTTTATACCTTTGGGTGTCTCTAAAAACCCTAATGCCCGTCTTTGTCTTACGCCTTGAGACATTGTCTATGCGGATTGCCGCATCAGAAAATTTGTCCGTCCTTGCTCTTAGGACGCGGCTTGCATTTTCTTCTTTGAACTGCCGCAAAATTTGCGGCAATTACGAGCATTATAGGTTTTTGCAAGACGCCCTTTACAAAAATTATATTAAAAACTGCCGCCTACGCGGCTTTGCGCATTACTGATTTTACCGTTGAAAACGGGGGCAGAAGGATTTGAACCTCCAAAGCTGGTTTTGGAGACCAGAAGTTTACCGTTAGCCTATGCCCCCAAGGTTCCGCTGTTTCAAATAACGTTAATTGCCGAAATCCGCGCTTTCTGTTTATCGCGTCAAACAATAAATTTATCTAACGCCAACATTTATAAAAAATCAAATTAAGATATATTATAAACGCTTAGCAATTATCTTGCGCATAACATTTTTCTTAAAAAGTCCGATAAAAAACCGGCAAATTATCAAAATATTTTATCTATTTTGTTTCTTTGTGGTCGGTGCGTTTGCCGCAATTTTTACAGAATTTTTTCAAAGCCAATTTTCCTTCTTGCTTTTTTCCTCTGTCAAAATAGTAATTTCTATTTTTGCAAACGCTGCAAGCCATAGTTATAATCACTCTTTCTGCCATCTGATTTATTTCTCCCCTATAAAACTGCCAGTTGAAGTTTGAGAATTAACGCAACAAGCAAAGTTACGGCATGCCGCGTCTCTTAACTTTTATATTTTATCTGACTTGCGGCGCGTCTTCTTCAAACGCTGCGCCGCCCCGCCAGAGGCTAAATTTTGTATTGTCTTTATTTCTCTTTTCCCTATTATTCCACTATTTCCGTAACTACTCCCGAACCTACCGTCCTGCCCC
>JAISLV010000208.1 GCA_031277075.1 Endomicrobium sp.
TCTACGCCGCGTTTGAAACTGACGAAACGCCGCCTAAAAAAGAAGAAACTTTTGATTTTATAGCCGAAAAAGACGCAGAGGAAAAAGAAAAAGCGCAAATTCCCGCGCCTGAGTTGGAATTAGAGTCATAGTTGCATAGCAAAAACGGCGGTAAAAAATGCAGCTAAGCGGCTGCGCAAAGACTTTATATGCGCTTTTGCCTTTGCCCGTCATGCTGAATTTATTTCAGCATCTGTTGTTGGACTGACAAAAACAAACGGCAGACGCTGAAAGAGACCCTGAAACAAGTTCAGGGTGACGCATTCGCGTCAGTTTTGGGTGACGCGTTCGCGTCAGTTTTGGGTGACGCGTTCGCGTCAGTTTTGGGTGACGGCAAAAACCTGAAACAAGTTCATGGCGAGTTTTCGCATTGGTTTTGGATGACGGCAAAAAAGACGCTGAAAACGGCATACCGTTCAAGATATATTGCAATAAATTTAGAGCGTTGCGTTTGTGTTTGGGTTGAGAGACGTTTTTATGGCGATAAAATGAGGAAAGACAATGGAAATATCTGAAGTAAAACAGACGCTTGAGGCTTTGCTTTTTGTTTCTGAAAGACCTTTGAGTTTGAAAGAGCTTAAAGATATTGTTAAGGAAGACTACGCCGATACCGCAAATTTAGAAAATTTGCTTAGAGAACTTCAAACGGAATACGAAAATCTTAATAAACCGTTTGAAATAAAATTTGTCGCAGACGGTTGGACTTTTGCTACAAAGGCGTCTTTTTCCCCGTGGATAAAAAAACTGCTCAAAGAAAAAAGCGTTTTAAAACTTTCGCCTTCGGCTTTGGAAACGCTTGCAATGGTCGCCTATAAGCAGCCGATAACAAGGGCGGAAATAGACGAGCTTCGCGGAGTTGAATCTTCGGGCGTTATAAATACGCTTTCAGAGAGAAAGCTCATAAAAGTCGTCGGGCGCAAAGAAGCTGTAGGGCATCCTTTGCTTTACGGAACTACGCAGGACTTTTTAAAGCATTTCGGTTTGGCTCATTTAAGCGAACTTCCTTTAATAGAAACTTTGCCAAAAGAAGCTCAGGCGACGTCTAATGCGCCAGAGCCTGAACTTCCTTTTGACAGCCAAAAAGATCAAAGCGTCTCCGATGGGCAGACCGAGACGCCAATGCTGCCGTCTGCTGAAACGGCTGACGAATCTATTGCGGACGTTCAGGTTGAATCCGAGTCTAACTCCGAAAATGTCAAAGAAGTTTTAACCGAGACGCCAATGCTGCCGTCTGCTGAAACGGCTGACGAATTTATTGCGGACGTTCAGGCTGAATCCGAGACCAAGCCCGAAAACGTCAAAGAAGTTTTAACCGAGACGTCAGAAGAATTATAAAAAGGAAGCGTCATAGAAAAATATTGTTGTAAAAAGAATAATAATATATAATATCCCATATATTTTATTTAGCTTAAGAGGCGATAATTCAATGGATGAAAAACAATCCCAGCAAGGTTTGGATTTAGGACTGTTCATTAATGACCAATACGTTACGGTTAAAAAGATAGGGCAAGGCGCTTTCGGCGTAGTTTGGCAGGCTTACGATTTCAGTCTGCGCAATTTCATAGCCGTAAAAGAACTTCTCAGCGAGTACAGCGAACCTAAATTTGTTGAAATGTTTTACAAGGAAGCTTTAATAGCTAAGAATATTATTCACGATAATATTGTCCGCGTTCAGCATTTTTGGAAAGGCAATAACGGCTCTTACTATATCACCCTTGATTTTGTCCGCGGCATTGACCTTGAAGACCTTTTAAGACGATGCAGCGAACTTAGAATAAGAATGCCTTGGGAACTTTCCGTTATTATAGCGATAAGCATGTTGAAAGCTCTTGACTATGCAAACCGAGTGGCAAGAGACAGCATTACGGGAAAACCATATGGAATAGTCTACAGAGACGTCTCCCCAGGGAACGTCTTAATTTCTTTTGACGGGAACGTAAAGCTCAGCGATTTCGGCGTCGCAAAAACCGCCGACGAAATTAAAGAAGGAATAAAGCAGAAAGTAATTACGGGGAAATACCCCTATATGTCGCCGGAGCAAATGCGCGGCGACGCGAATTTAGACCACCGCACGGACATTTTTTCAACAGGCGTAGTTTTCTATGAAATGATTACGGGCAAACCGCTTTTCACCGGAGAAAACAGCGAAATAAAATCGCAGGTTTTAAACGAAAAGTTTGACACTGGCGCTCTTGCGGGTTTAAACATCCCATATGAAATAAGCGAAATACTCTCTAAATCGCTTGAAAAAGATAGAGAGCTGAGATACGAAAAAGCTATAGAAATGTACCGCGACTTAAGAAGGCTGCTCAAAGGCATTGAAGCTGAAGAGCTTGCAGTTGACCTATCTTCCTTTATTTCAAAAATAATGGAAAAGGAACTTTCCCGTTCGGACAATGTCACAAATCTGGTCAAAACCCTTGACAGAAACGATATAAAAAACAATCAAAACATTCCAAAAATTTTATGCAACGATTTTATAGTCGGCGAGGATAATGTAGAGCATCCTGCCGCTTCTCAGCAGTTTGCGGCGCAAGCTCAATCTGCGGCGGGATCCTCTCAGCAGCGTCAGCAAACGTCTGAATTTCAGCCTCAGCATAATGCGGGGCAGCCTCAGCCTCAAGTTGAGGCTAAGGGAAAGACGGTTTTTGAAGAAGTTGGCGACTGGCTCGCCAGCCGTTTTAAATCGCTGAAGAGCAAAATAATAAAGATAGCGGCTGCGTTTGTTCTTGCGGTTATAATATTTGCCGCGCTTGATATTTTTATGCAGCTCACGCCTTTCGGGAAAAATATTTATTCGCGCGTTAATCCGCCTGATGTGGTTATTACCACTATTCCTTCAGGCGCGACGGTAAGTATGAAAACAAGAGACAACGGCGAAACCGTTATACAAAACGCAAGTTCAGCCCAGCCTATATCTTTGAGGAAAGTTCAGCCTCAAACTTATATAGTTACGGCTTTAAAAGAAGGTTTTAAACCCGTTCAGAGAGTAGTGAGAATAGAAGAAAGAACGGGAAAATCCAGCAAAGCCAAGCAGGAAAAAATAGAGATAATGTTTGACTTTATGCTTGACGTAAATTCCGAGCCGCCTGGCGCAGACGTCTATATAGACGGCAATAAATTCGGAGTTACTCCGTGTAAAGTTCAGCTTGTGGCGGGCGAACATACCGTTCGTCTTGCGCTTGTGGGATATGAAGATTTGGGTTCAAAAGCCAAAGAAGCGATAGAAGGGCAGTGCAATATAGATTTTTCGCGCGCAAACGCAGATGAAATGTTCGGCGGCGTTGACAAAAAATATTGGAACACGGAACTCAAAAAAATAGACGGGGAAAATGTTTTCAGCATTAAAGGGCATATGTATAAGCGGTTTACGTTTAAATCTTTGCCTGCAGGCATGATAGTTCACATTGACGGCGAAAGTCGTCCAAGAGGGCGCACGCCTATTACTGCAAATATCAAAAACGGCAATTATAAAGTAAGAATTATGGATCCAGACGGACGCTACGGGCAAGCCGAAAGAGAAATATCCGTAACCGCCGCGTCTTCTTCCGAGCTTTCAGTTAATATGAACAAACTTATCAGGTTTTCCGTTTATTCAAAAAACAAGGCTTCGGAATCTTTTACGGCAAATCTCAATATAAAGAGCTCGGATTTTAACACCGCAAGAAATATCAGCACGGGTAAAACCATAGTTATTCCTCTGCCCACTACTGCAAGATACACTTTCACTTTCACCGCGCAAGACTTTAAGCCTTACGTTATAAGAAACGTTGACATAACCGAAGCGAGCGCGTTCAGCGGATTAATGGAATACGACGTTGTTCCCCTTAATTTAAAAGTATTTTGGCTTGATAAAGACGGGCTTAAAATTCCTCTTGAAGCATATGTCTACATAAATGAAAAAATCGTTGGTAAAACGGATAAAAACGGTTTTTGGACTTCAAAATACGACCCCGGAAGCATAAAAGGAAAAATAATATCGGATAAATTTATTTCGCAGGATTTTGAAGTTATATTGCAGCCCGGCAAAGCTCTTAATCACGAGCTGATAATGGTTCCTGAAGTTATAGAATTGCCTGAACCGCCTCCTATAAAAGAAGAGCCGAAACCAAAACCAAAATCAAAGCCAAAACCGGAGCCGAAACAAAAACAAAAAGACGTTGACGTAATAGTTTGCCCGAACTGCGGCTACATAAACACAGTCCCCGCAGGCAGAAAACTAAGATTTTGCGTAAATTGCGCAAAGCCGCTGAAATAGTTTAAAATGAGATTATGAAAGTGAAAAAAGATAATAAAATGATTTTTCAGCATAAAACGCTTGAAGAGCGTTGGGGACAAATGAGTTTATCGCAGCAAATGGGAAATATAGGAAGCGAGGTTTCCCGAGCGGCTTTTTGGTATTTAAAAAAGATAAAAAACATACTTTTAATTCTGTTTCAAGAGTTTTAGAGCTGATATATTTTACCGTAGAGGATTTACAAAAATTAAAAAGATATTCGGCGATGAAAGAAACGTTGCGCGTAAAAGAAATAATAATAGATTTTTTATAGGGAATAAAGAATACGGCGTTGATATAGAAAGCCAAATGCGATATTTCAATCAATTTGCAATGGCTGCCCGCTCAAAAATGGAATAAAAAAGACGGTTTAAGATGGGCATAGATAACGTATTAAACCAATTGGTGGAAAAATTGAAAGCGGCAGACCCTTACAAAATTGTTTTGTTTGGTTCACATGCCAAAGGAACTGCGACGCCTGAAAGCGATATAGATTTAATGGTTATTTTGGATAATGACGATATTGCCAAAACTTATTCTGAAAGATTAAAAAAAAGGGATATATAAAAGAATTAGTTAGAGAAATAAATTATCAATACGTTCTAGATTTAATCATTTATTCAAAAGCGGAATTAAAAAAAGTAAAAGATTATGACAACGATTTTATTGAAGAAATAGAAAATGCAGGAAAGGTAATATATGAAAAAGCGGCTTGGAAAATGGCTGTCTTTTGCCGATAATAAAGAAGCGAAAATAAAATCGTCTTTATCTTTATAATTTTGCATATATTTGGGGGAAGCATGAAAAAGGCTTTAAAGTCGTTTGCCGTTGCGGGGTTATTGCGTAATTTATTTTTAACGTTTTTTATTTTTGGCGTTTTTGTTTTTGCGCAAACGGCAGCTTTTGCCGACGTGCCAAGAAAAATTGCTTTTCAAGGAAGAATTTCTGATGAAAAAGGCATTCCGATAAACGCTACAAGCAAACAATTTAAATTTAAATTTTATGATGTTGAAACAAGCGGCAGTTCAATTGCAGAGGTCTCAACTAATACCAAAATAACTAACGGTCTATACGCTGTAATTTTAGATATCCCTGCAGGTATTAATTTGGAACAACAAGTATATATCGGAGTCTCATATGACGGCGGAGCCGAGCTTGCTCCAAGAACGCCGTTTACTTCAAGCCCATATGCTTTAAATGTTGCAGACGGGGTGATAACTTCCACAAAGATAGCGGATTATGCAATAACAACCGCAAAAATAAGCACGGGAGCGGTGACGGGAGATAAAATAGCAAATAATACAATAACTAATGATAATATATATAATAATTTGATGTCAGGTTCAGAATATACAATCTATGTTGCTAGTGCGGTATATGCTGAACAGGCTGGAGGTACAGGCGGAGCAGCAGGTGGGGATTTAACGGGGAGTTATCCAAACCCGACAATAGCAAATAGCACAATAACGACTGCAAAAATAGCAGACAGCGCAGTAACAACTGCGAAGATAGCTGATTCAAATATTACAGAGGTTAAAATCTCTTCTAGAACAGAGACAAGTCCTTTTAACATATGGGTAAGTTCAGCAAGATATTCATTGAATGCAAGCACGGCAGTATGGGCAACGTCTGCGACATATGCAGGCAGTATAGGCGGAA
>JAISLV010000001.1 GCA_031277075.1 Endomicrobium sp.
TTTGACAAACGGCTAAGCAGTTCTCCGTCTGCAAATTTTACGCTTTGCATATCTATATATACGGCTCTTTTTATTCTGCGTCCGCCCGCTTGGCTCATACCGCGCCAATTTTGAAAAGAACCTGAAATTAAATCGTAAGCGGGTATAGTTATTATCGTCTTATCCCAATTTTGCACCGAAACCGTAGTAAGAGAAATATCTACGACTTCGCCGTCGGCATTGTGTTTGGCTACTACAATCCAATCCCCTATCTCAAGCATTTTGTTCATCGCAAGCTGCCAGCTTGCCGTAAGCCCTAAAATAGTGTCTTTAAAAACTATCATCAAAACAGAAGCTATAACGCCCAAAGCGGATATAAAATACGTAGGCTCTTTGCCTACAAAATAAGCTAGAATTATAAGGACGCCGAAAAAGTTTATAAAGATTTTTAAAAACTGAACGATGCCTTTTATAGGTATATGGCGATTGTTTTTATTAACTTTGTAGACTACTGTTAAAATATCGTTTAGAATTATAAGAACGCAGATTTGGAAATAAGCCGTTATCAATTTTGCGGCTATTGCGTGGACTAAAACGCGTTCCTCAGGGAAGAAGAAATCAAGCGAAAGTTTAGCCGCAAAGCCCGCGCCGAAATATCCGAAGTCCGCAAACAAATTCGTTTCTTTTATAGACTCGCCCCAGCGTTTGTTTTTTATATGAAAATATTTGCTGTGTAAGTATTTGCGCGATATTAACCCGAACAAATGCCAAGAAACGTAGAGCAAAAGGAAAAATAAAAGCATAGCCGCAGCGTCTGAAGCCAAAGCCGCGTATTCTTGCGGGAAATTGCAAAATTGTAAAAATTTTGAAATGTATTGCATAAAAATATTATATAAAAAACAAAAAGACGCTCAAAATGTATTTTGTCTTTCATTTATATTTTTATAAAATATAAAAAATCAAAATAGGGTGTCTCTAAAAATATATGCGGAGCTGTCAATGAAAATAAAATATAGAAACTATTTAAGAGCTATTGAATACGTGCGCCCGTTTATGAATTATTCTTTAACCGCAGAAACAGACATTCCCGAAAAAAAAGTTCTTCTAATCAGCGCAAACCAAATTGACGAAACGCTTTCGTGCGCGGGAACGCTTATAAAACACGCGCAAAGCGGAGGGACAGTTGAAACTGTCTTTTGCGTTTATGAAAACACTAAAAGAATGAAAGAAGCCGAAAAGGCGGCGTCTGCCATGCGTTCTAAAATGAACCATTTTTTACAATTGCCGCCAAAAAGCCTAGACGGCAGTTCGCTTTTTGAAAAAAATCTTTTGACGGTCTTTTATAAAACAAAGCCCGAAGTTGTGTTTTTGCCTTTTGTTATAGACGCAAACACAGACAATGCGGCGGTCTCAAAAGCTATTGTTAAAATAAAAAATAAAACAAAACTGCACTTTATAGTTTATGCGTATTTTGCATCTTCTTTTATAACGCCTAACGCTGTTTTTGATATAAGCGACGCGTGGGCTGAAAAGAAAAAAGCTATAGAATGTTATAAAACCCTTCTAGAAGAAAAAGATTATGTGCAAATTACGCAAGGGATAAACTCGTATTTTGCGCAAAAAACGGAAAAAGCAAAATACGCCGAAGTTTTTTTTAAAGCCACCTCTTACGAATACGCCGCCTTAGTAAAAGAAATTATATGAGAAAAGTTTCCGCCTACATCATAGCCTGCAACGAAGAAAAACATATCAAAGCCGCTATAGAAAGCCTGAAATTTGCCGACGAAATAATAGTAGTAGACGCTTTTAGCGAAGATTTTACCGCTGAAATTGCCAAAGAAGCGGGCGCTAAAGTAATACGGCATAAATTTGAATCCTTCGGAAAGCAAAGGAATTTCGCTTTAGAACAATGCTCTTACGAATGGATTATATGTTTAGACGCCGACGAACGCATAACGCCCGAACTAAAAGCCGAAATAGAGTTTCAACTTCAAAATTCTCCGCGCGGCGACGTTTTTTTAGCTCCAAGAAAAAGCAAATTTATAAACAAATGGATACTGCATTCGGGTTGGCGTCCGGACTATAGACATCCCGTCTTATTTAATAAAACAAAAGCCAAATATAAAGAAAGCCTTGTGCATGAAGACATAGACTATAAAGGCAAAAAGAAATATTTTAAAGGCGATATTTTGCATTATCCTTACGCAAGCATAAAGCAGTTTGTAAAGAAGAGCGATTTATATACGGACTTGCGGGCAAAAGAAATGTTTGAAAAAGGCAAAAAATTCCGCGCATGGAATTTGTTTATAAATCCGTCTGTAATGTTTGTGAAAATGTATTTTATAAAAAGAGGTTTTTTAGACGGCTTAGAGGGCTTGATATTAGCTCTGCTATACTCTTTTTTTTACACTATGATGAAATATATAAAACTTTGGGAAAAAAGCAGCGCAGAAAAACGCGGCTAGGCATAGAAAAACGCAGCTAGGCAGCTAAGAAGTTAGGCAGCTAGGAAACGGCGAAAACGCGGTAAAAAATGCAGCTAGGCAGCTAAGTAACGGCAACGACAACGGCGGACGCATATGCGCATGGCGACGGCAACAATGCCTAATCCTCTCCCCGTCGCCCAAAACCGATGCGAATGCGTCACTCAAAACTGACGCGAATGCGTCACCAAAAACTGACGCGAATGCGCCACCCAAAACTGACGCGAACGCGTCACCAAAAACTGACGCGAATGCGTCACCCTGAACTTGTTTCAGGGTCTCTTTCAGGGTCTGCCTTTGCTTTGGTCGTTTAACGCCAAATTCAGAAATAAAATTACAGGGCAATAAAGGCAACGGCTTTGAAAAAACAGCCGATACTGAAACAAGTTCAGCATGACGGACAACAGACAACGGCAAAAAGGCGCGGCTAGGCGACGGCAGTCGCCGCCAACAACCGACGCGAACGCGTCACCAAAAACTGACGCGAATGCGTCACCCTGAACTTGTTTCAGGGTCTCTTTCAGAGTCTCTTTCAGGGTCTGTCTTTGGTCGTTTAACGCCAAATTCAGAAATAAAATTACAGCGGCGATAAAGGCAACGGCTTTGAAAAAACAGCAGATGCTGAAACAAGTTCAGCATGACGGACAACAGACAACGGCAAAAAGACGCGGCTAGGCGACGCAAGTCGCCGCCAACTACCGACGCGAACGCGACACGAATAACTTTCGCGAAAGCGTCACCCTGTACTTGTTTCAGGGAC
>JAISLV010000018.1 GCA_031277075.1 Endomicrobium sp.
TTGGGGCGAACAAACAAAACCTGCAGGACAAGACGCGTATCTTACATGGGATGCAGGCGAGAACATGTATTATATGGTAAACGCCGATGTCAATGCAAACGGGTTGCCTATAAGTTATATTGAACAAAAACAAGCTGTTTTAGACGATACGAGCGTTCCGTCAGATTTTTCGCAGTTTACGTCCGATTATACTAAAGCGGCGTTTAACAGAGCGTTTAAGATTTTCGGGGAGAATTTTTCTGAAACAAAAGCCGGGCGTATACTAATAGCGGTGTTTGCGCCGTTTTATGAGAGGAGAAAAGGCAGCTCTGTAAAGATAAGAGGGATAAGCGCGGAAACAATGAAGGGATTTAGACAAGCAAATGAAAGCGGAATAATTCCGAAAGGGATTTGGAAAAAGATAGAAAGCGGCTATAGCGCAGACGAAGAGACAATAACGATAAATCAGATAGGTTTAATGGATGTCGCAGAAATATACCGCGCGGCTACGGCGGATTTTGGAACAAGCCAAGACGCAATAGAAATCGGCAGTAAGGCGGGAATGCTGTCATATGAGATGAGGAGAGCGTTTTTGAATGCGCACGGGAGATATGTTCGTTTAATGGAGGAAGCTGACGATTTAACGCTTGACGAAATGAATGCGTTATTTAACGCTTCGCAATACTCGGTGGGAGTAGTTTATATAGTAGACAACATCAATAAATTTTTTAATATATTTTCGGCGATAGGACCTTTGGCTGATATTGCGGCAAATATAGCTGCGGTTATAGCGCATGCAGTATGGAACTTAAGACAAGGCAGAGCAGGCGCAATTTTGACCGCCGACCGCTCTTCAAATCCTTCCGACGTAATAATGCTTTCTGAAAACGCTTCGCTTGAGGACGCGTTAGAATACGCCGCTAAAAAAGCAGCGCTTGGAAAAGACGTTCATTTGATGCTTCCTCTAACCGGCAAAGTTTCTGCAGATTTTAACCGCGTAAAAATTTCAAATACTGGCGAAGAATACATTTATAGGCAAACTTATCCGCAAGCCAACGGCAAGTCGGTAAACGTTTATTATTACAGCGGGAAAATGCAAGACGCCGCTTTGAGCGCGTTGAATTGGCTTTCTACGGAACTAGACGGTAATGTCGCAATAGTTGAAGTTGAGCAGGGATCTGAACTTGACGGGAAAACGGCGCGTCTGCTTGACGCTCTTCCTTTTGCCGAAAGGTTTTATTATAACGATGGAACTTCAGAGCGGGAAAAAGCCGATATTTCTGCAGAAAGACGCAGAGTTGTCAACGAAGGAGAGAATATGAGAAATATGCCCGGTCTTGCAAGAACAATCGGCGTAAACAATATAAAGGATTTATCAGTTTTTGACAGCTATGAATTTATTGAAACTTTTATAATAGAGACGGATGTTGTTGGGTATGAAAGCAATAAAGAGCAAGTTAAACAGTTTGCCGCCGCCGCGCACGCAAAAGACAAACGGGTAGTAATAAGGTTTAACGCTCAAGATGCAATTGAAGCGCAGGATATTCTTGACAATATTTCAAATGGAGACCTTAAAAAACTGCGTTCAAATTTAAGTCAAAAACAGCTTAAGCGGCTTGGGGTAAAAATTAGTAAAAGCGGCGTAAAAGATTTGGGATATTTGAAATCCCGCGCGCGCGGAATTGACGGCGTAATATTTAATTTCAGCAGTTTAAGCGCGCAGGATATAAACAATATATCCGCATCTTTTGCAGACGTTTCATTTTCTATAAAAAAAGAAAATGCAGACGCTCTTATAGCTGTGGAGACTTCGGCTTATAATGACGCTATCAGCGAAAGCGGCGTAAAGAATTTTAACGATACAAACAGTTTCTACCAAACGTCTCCAATTGCCGATTCTGTTACGGTTGACCCGCAGGAGCTTAAAAGCGAAATAGACGAAGCTATGGAACGCAATGTTAAAATGATTGTTATGGGCGAAGATATTTTGGCGGCTTTGAAAAAAGCCGACGTAAATTTTGATATTCAAAACTTTTTTAAAAAAGTCGTTTCAAAATGGGCGGCGTTAATGCGGGCTACGCCTGAGGGAAGCTACAGAAACGGCAAGCGCGCAGGTCTTTCTGAACGTTCCGCGTCCTTAACCGATGAAAAAGCCGCGTATTCTTTGTTGAGGGATATGCGTTCGGCTTCTTTTAGCGATTACGCGCCGCTTGTCAAACAATTGAGCGATATAGCAGGCTCGGCAAAAGCAAACAGGCTTTATTCTCTAGAAAAATTAAAAGATGAGAAGAACGGCGTTTTGCTTTTTGAGGAAGCAAAAGGTTATTTGCAAGGGCTGCTTGAAAGTTTGGAAATGCAAAAACCGGCAAATCAAAATTTATCTTTTGCCGTAAAGACGGATTTAGACATTTACCGCTCTATGCTTGTAGAAGCTAAAATGGCGCTGCTGCTTGACGCGATAGACGTTGAAAAAGTTAAAGATAAAGAATACGTAAATCCGTCTAAAGAACTTTTGGAGGCTGACGCTATTGTCAACTCGCAGACAGCGCAGACGGCAGAAGAGATGAGAGAAGCGATAAATCTTCTTACTTTATATGTTGAAAGCTCAAAACCTGAAGACGCAAACAGACCGATAGCTCTTTCTAAACTAATAGACCTTTTAGGCGTCTATAACCGCGAAGTTAAGATGGATAAAAACGATTTGAAGGTTATAGATAATAGAGACGCGGTATTAGCCATATTGTCAGCCGCGTAATTTGAAAAAATAATTTCTCAACATCGTATAAAACAGTATAGAAAGGAGCAAAAATGTTTATAAAAAGTTTAAAAATAAAGAAAATTTTCTCTGTGTTTTTCTCGGCGGTTTTTATTTTCGCGTCTGTATGCGGCGATTTTGCATATTCGGCGGTAAACGCCGAAGACGCCGTAAAGAACATAACCTGCCCTGAAATTGCGTCCGACGACACGTTTAAAAATTACGCTAAGCTTACGTCTTCCGCAGATTTCGGCGGAGACGCCGTAGTTTTAAATATCCAAGATTTTCACATGCAGCCGTCGGTTCAAAGGAATATTTCTTCCATAATAGATATTCTTGTGAAAAAATACGGCGTGAAAAAGGTCTACGTCGAGGGCGGATACGGCGATATAAATTCCTCTTGGCTTTCAAAAATCAAAGACGTAAAAATATTAAACGCTCTTTTGGAAGACGGCGTTATAACGGGAACGGAATATTACGGCGCGCTAAACGCTAAAAGCGATTTTCTTATAGGGCTTGAAGACGAGAAACTTCATAAAGAAAATATCGTAAGGCTTGGAACTTTGATAGAAAAGAGGGATTTCTACGAACGAAAAATAGACGCTTTGCGCAAAGACCTGAATTTTATGCAGCAAAAATATTTCGGCGCAAAAAATATAAAACTTGAAAAGCTGATAGAAAGCTCTAAAAGCG
>JAISLV010000026.1 GCA_031277075.1 Endomicrobium sp.
CCGTAATTTTTACGGGCTTTGAATTCTTTTTCAGCTTATCGTTTATAAAAGTTATATTGTAGCGCGCCCCTCTGAAATCTATAGAAAGCGATGTCTTTCTAAAATCTTTATGGGCGGGAAGTTTAGGGTCTATCTTTAAACCGTCTAACTCTCCTTTTACTCCAAAAAAGAAATTTTGAAATAAATATCTCGTCCACGCCGCAGAGCCAGTAAGTATGGGGTATTCCCCTCTGCCGGCGATATTAGGGTTATCGGAAGAAACGTAATATTCGGGCAGCCACATTCCGCTTCTAAACGTTTCCTGCGCTTTATTTAAAGGATTGACGCCCGAAAATATTTTGTAAGCGTCGTCGGCTCTGTTTCTTTTTAAAAGCGCCCAGATGAAAAACAAATTCGCATGGCAAAAAAGAGCGTTGTTTTCTTTTGTCCCTGCGGCAAAACCGGTAATTCTTCCTACGGTTTTGTCAAATTTTAAATAGGGCGGATAATTTAATTTTAAAGCTCCGATTTTTTTATCGTAAAGATATTTAAAAACCGAATCAATTACAATATCGGCGGCGCCGTTTTTGTCGGCTGCGCCTGAAACCAAAGACCAAGTTTGAGGCATAAGCATCATTTCAAAATCTCGGCTTGTGGGATTTTTCTTTGAAAAAGCGTTTTTATTAAAAATTCCGTCAACGGGTTTGCCGTCGTTAAAAATATATCCGCTGTAATATTTGCCGTTCCACGCTTTTTTATTGGCGTTTGCTATTGAAAATTTCGCTTTATTTCTTAAATCGGCGACAATGTCTGAAATTTTTACTTTAATTTTTTTTCCGCTTATTTTGCCGTCCGTTTTTGAAAGATATTGCGCTAAAATTTTTTGGCGTTCCTTTGCGTCTGGAGATTTGCCGCTTTTATCAATAAGAAGCGAAAGCTCTTCAAAGACCTCTATCTCTGAAATATTATTGCGGAGCGCGGTTTTTTCAAGCAAATCGGCGATTTCATTGCAGTCTAAAGCAAGCCCTAAAGTAAACGTTACGTTTTCGCCTTTCACTTGGTCTATCGCGTCGTTCCAGTCGGCGCGTTTTTGTCTCAAAAGATTATTGTCGCCCGCGTCGTAAAACATCGTTAAAAGCTGGACGAGCAAATGTTCTATTACAGTCCCCTTATAAACCGCGCCGTCCGCGCTTTTTTGACTGCTTATAGTTCCATGCTTCCACTGCGCGTCCTTTACTTCTCCTCGGCTGCGGTAAGCGTCTTTAAAATACGCGATTCCTTTTCTAAAAAGAAAATTATAATCGCCCAAAAAATTTACCAAAATAATTACGGTTTGAGCCGTCCAATACGGGTGGTCGCACCACAAACCGTTGACTTCGTCGCTGCCGAACTCTTTTGTGCGGGCGAAAAATCTTGTCGCGTTTGTTCCGTCAAGGCGTATGCCCTCAAGGGTTTTAATAGTCCTTTCCTCAAGTCCCTTGGGGTCTATGACGGTCGCCGCCATCATATCCTGCCAAAAATCTCTCCAGCCTGAAAAATCCGAACCGTAATCGGTTTGAGGATGCCCAGTATTTCCAAACCAATACCTCATTAAAAGCTGATAACACCACCAATTGTTCCACAAATTGTTGAAATTTTTATCGCCTGTGGATATAACGACGCGCGACGTCCTCTCTTTCCAAAAATCTTTAAGCTCGCAAAAAGCCTTAACGGCGTTTGCGTAATCGTATTTCTTTAAAATTTTTTGCGCCGTAGGATTGTCGCCAAAAGATATTCCGCTTACTACCGCGAATTTTTCAGATTTTCCCGCTGGTATTTTCACATTTTTAAATTCTATAGCTCCTAAAGCCTCTTTACCGTAGCACTGCGCTTTAGGGGCTTCATTGTTTAAAACGGCTTGAGGTTTCAGCCACATATTATTTGCGCCCAAAAAAGTTTCTCGGTCTGAATAAAATCTATCCCCTTTTTTGCCTTTTTGATTTTGCGCGCCCACAAAATAACAAATATCGCTTGAATCCGTAGAGCCTTCAACCCACTCTAAACCCGGAACAATTTCTATATGGTCGGAAATTTTGCTTTTATTATAAAGGCGCACGACGTCCCTGTGGTATTCCGTATACGCCCTGCTTCCTGCAAAAATTGGAATTGCGAAAATAAAATCAAGCGTCTGCGCCTTTGACGAATTGTTTTGAATTTCAACGAGCGTTATTTCGCACATCTCTCCCTTAGGGACAAAAACGGTCGCAGACGTCGTAAGCGAATGTTTTTCTGAAGTTCCGATAAAACGAACGTATCCAAGACCCATTTCGCATTTTGCCTGCGAAGTTTCTTTGTCCGTCAAATCGTAATTGTTCACAAGCCAAGCCTTTTGTCCCTTAGGTCTAACCCATAAAAATCTGGCTTGCCCTTTAGGAAAATTCGGACCGTCAAATTCCCCAAACATTCTTGTGTAATCAAAACCTGCAAAACCTCTTAAAAAATTGTCGCATATTGAAAAATAACGCTGCCCGTTTGCAAGCATATGAATTAAAGGCTGAGGCAAAGATTTTGCGTCTTGAATTATCAATTCTCCCGCGTCGTTGTAATCCCAAAGTTTAGACATTTGCTTTTTCTCCCCAATAAATAATCCGCCGACAACTTATCCAAAAACCCGCATTTTTTTACAATACGTCTCTCACAGTCTATGCCGTCGACCGCAAAGTTTGCCGTTTTAGAGCGATTTCCGCAGTTATTGCCATACCAGCGCTTCTATGCGCGCGCAATCGCTTTCAATATTTTCACAGCCGCCGCTTTCTTTTACAAA
Organism: Endomicrobium sp.; assembly: GCA_031277075.1. Classification (GTDB taxonomy): domain Bacteria; phylum Elusimicrobiota; class Endomicrobiia; order Endomicrobiales; family Endomicrobiaceae; genus JAISLV01. The sequence continues at coordinate 2,783 of JAISLV010000026.1, forward strand.
AATTTTATCTTTGTCTATTCCGTTTTTTATCAGAGCTTTTCTGACGGTTTCGGCGCTTTTTTCGTATAATTTGTCCGAGCTGTCGCCGCTAAAAAAAATCTCGTATAAAATTTCATAATCTTCATATAATAAAACGCGTTTCGCAAATTCTTCAATTTCTTTTTTTGATTGTTTTTTCAAAGAAGCGTTTTCTACGTTTGAGAAAAACACTTCAAGCGTTTTTATCTCGGGCGCGCTTTCTGGCGCGTAAAAAAAAGACGCTAGCAGAAACTCTTCGGCAGACGCATTTTTTTTTATTTGAGACTTTCCAGTATGAGTTGAAGAGCAAGAAGACGCAAATATTATAAATAATAAAAATAAAATTATCTTATTCATCAAAATAGATAAAAATTATATAAATTATGCGCCCAAACGGCAAGAAAAAAAAACGGGCGTCAGTTTTTTATAGACGCCCAAATAATCATTGACTACATAAAATCTTTTTAAAATTGAGATTTGCCGTATTACCCTCCAAAAAATAAAAAAAACAACAATATTTTAGATAGGATAGGAAAGAGCAACGTTATTTTATGCCGCTATTTTTTTCATTATAATTGTATATGCCAACTGCAAATTTTTCAATATTTTTATAGCGCAAAAAACATATCATAAGACAAAAAACTAAATATTTTTTATCAAATTTGTAAAAGTTAAGTTTAATATTTATAGACGATTTTAAGATTTATTTTTTGAAAAGTTTGTAGTTGACGGTATCTTTGTCAAAACCTAAAGGGTTGAAAGCGCTCATTGCCAAAAGATACCAGCCCGTTGAAGATACTGAGGAAACCCATTGTCCGTTTTTCCCTCTCGGAATTTCCCATTCCCATCTAAACGTAGTGTAAATTTCTTTTTCTTTAGGTTTTTTTGCGGTATAGGGCAGGGCATTGTCAACAATATTAAATGCTTTTGCGGCTTTGCTCATTTCATTTAAAAAATAAGCGGTCTTCTGCCTAAAATATTCCGCTTTTTTTATCTCTTTGTTAGCTATAGCGTATTTTGACATCAACTGCATTGCGACTATATGAAAACCCGTTCCCTCAAACCAAAGCAGTCTGTATTTTTTCTGCCGCCCTTTCAAATTTGTAAAATCGTAACCTTTAATTGTTACGCCGTCCACAGTTTCTTCAACATAATAATTTTTGTCGGCAAAAGCCATTAAATGATACGGGTCAACGCCCATTTCAACAAGCCTTTCAGGCGTCAAAGCGGCAATCGCCCAAGAAACAGCGTCTAAAGCGTCGGTTTTGTCAACTCCGTTCTCGTTTGCGCCCATATTGAAAGTTTTTTTATCTTTATCGTAGACGACTTCCATTAACCATCTTTCTATGGCAAACATCTCCTTATTTATGTCCGACAAAGAATATTCGCATTCTTCAAATATTTTTTTAATATTGTCGTTTTTAACTCCGTATATTTCCTTGAGCATTTTTTTTAACGCGTAATCGTCGACTATGTTTTCCGTTGAATAAACTCTGCTCCAATCGGGTCCCCATCCGAATCCCATTGAAACCGCTCCTCTTTGTCCGCCCGGCAAAACATAATGAGGCTGAGCGTCAGCCCACTTGCTTATATCTATTGCCAAAGGAAGAAAATCAAGTTTTCCTGTGAGCGCAGTGTATTGTAAAGCCGCTATAGCCACCCATAAATTAGGTCCGACATGCATTCTGTCGCCGTCAATTCCTATTGAAAGCCCCCACTTAGTCGCGGGTCTATCGCTTTTATAACTATTAAAAAGCCCGTAATTATCATTTTTTATACAGTAGAACTCGTTTTTATAAACGCTTAAAATAT
>JAISLV010000027.1 GCA_031277075.1 Endomicrobium sp.
ATATCAAACAAAGCGGCGGGTGGATTGCTTATGCTTTCAACAAAAATCGCTTTAGTGTCGGGCTTTATCTCTTTTTCAAGCTCTTTTACGTTTTCAATATTTTGAGAAAAATCAAAATGTATGCCAAAACGCGGCAAAATGGATTTATAACTTTCGTAAGTTCCGCCGTAAAGATACGGGCTTGTAAGTATTCTTCCGCCGCCTTCGGCAAGCGCAAACAGCGTATAAGTTATAGCAGCCATTCCGCTAGACAAAGCCAAAGCCGCCGCACCGCCGTCTAATGCCGCGACTCTTTTTTCAAGCACGTCTACCGTAGGATTATTGATTCTCGTATAAAGCCAAGCGTCTTCTTGATAAGACACAATTCTATTTGCTCTCTGCGTGCCGCCCAAATCGTAGGATGCGGTTTGGTAAATAGGCACTGAAGTAGCATAATTGTGTTCTTTGGGATTATATCCCGCTCTTATTTTTAAAGTATCAAATTTTTGCTTGTTGTTTGACATTTATAACATCTCCTTTAGTTATTTAAACAGTTTAAGCGAGTCAAATATTCTAATGCAATCTTCTATGAGAACTCCTATATTGCTTACATATAATGTAGATATGTTATTATAATCGCTTGTCTTGTGATAATTCTTTAACGCAACAGTTCTTGCATAATCTTGAAGATTTTGTGAATAAGTAGTTTTTAAATTTTTCATTTAGACCTCTTTTTACAGATAAAATGTTAATTACTAAAATAAGTAAACAAATTATCCGCGCATTCGCATTTGAGAATACGTGAGGTTTTTACAGCAGCTTATTGAAATGGTGAGTAATGTATAAAGTTTATTCATATTAAAGCTATATGTTTTATTTGAGATGATTGTAAATAAATAAAATTTTTTTGTCAAGCATTATTTTTTAAAACATATATGTTTGATTAATTTTTAGAGAATAAAAAAACGGCGACGATGACAGTATACGCCATTTGCAAAACAGGCAAAGTTTGACGCAAGTTGCCGTTATTTCTATTTATTTTATAAAGCGGCGTCTAGTTTTTCCGACGAGAGCTTTGACTGTCAAGCCGTTTAAAAAATATATGTTTTTAGAGACACCCTAAAAGGAAGGACAAATATATAACTGCAGACCCTGAAATAAATTCAGGGCGACGGGCGGAAAGTAATTATAAAAACAAAAAGAAGTTTGCAAACTTTGTTTGCAAACTTCTTTTGCGACGCATAAACTCGGAAGCGTAAAATGTCTTAGGATACGGCTTTTTTTAGGACTGCTAGGTGATTTTTTAGCTGCGGCGGAATTTTATCGCCGAACTTTGCGTAAAATTCTTCTATCATAACGGTTTCTTTTTTCCAATCTTCTTTGTTTACGTTTAGAAGTTTGTCCACCGTTTCTTCTGAAATTTCAAGTCCCGAAACGTCTATCGCGCCTTTTTCGGGCGACAGTCCTACCGCTGTTTCTACGGCGTTTGCTTTATTTTCAATTCTGTCTATCATCCATTTTATTATGCGGGAATTATCTCTAAAACCGGGCCACATAAATTTGCCGTTTTCGTCTTTTCTAAACCAGTTGACCATAAAAATTTTCGGCTGTTTTTTTAGGTTCTTTCCCATATCAAGCCAATGCTTGAAATAGTCGCCCATATTGTATCCGCAAAAAGGAAGCATTGCCATAGGGTCGCGCCGAACAATGCCTTGCGTTCCTCCCGCCGCCGCAGTGGTTTCTGAACCTATAATTGAAGCGGCGAAAACGCCCGCGTCCCAGTTTTTGGCTTCATATACGAGGGGGATAGTTCCCGCTCTTCTTCCGCCGAAAATTATCCCTGAAATCGGAACTCCGTTAGGGTTGTCGTATTCTGGCGATAACGAGGGGCAATTGTAAATTGAAACCGTAAATCTTGAGTTTGGGTGAGCCGCGCCTTTCCCCGACTTTTCGTCGTATTTCTGACCTTGCCAATCTGTTAAATCCGAAGGTTTGTCGGACAATCCTTCCCACCACGGCGAATTGTTTGAATTGTCAATCGCCGTATTTGTAAAAAGCGTGGGGAAAAAATTATTGTTTTTAAGCGTTTCTATCATTACGGGGTTTGTTTTTAAACTTGTTCCCGGAGCCACTCCAAAAAAGCCCGCTTCGGGGTTAATCGCGTAAAGCTGTCCGTCTTCGGCTATGTTGAGCCACGCTATATCGTCGCCGAGCGTAAAAACTTTATATCCCGGCAAAACTGGCTGTAAAAGCGCAAGATTAGTTTTGCCGCAAGCCGAAGGGAAAGCCGCCAAGAAATAAGTGATTTTCCCGTCGGGCGATTGAACGCCTATTATTATCATATGTTCCGCAAGCCAGCCCTCCTGCCTGCCTAAATACGAAGCTATTCTCAAAGAATAACATTTTTTCCCAAGCAGCGCGTTTCCGCCGTAGCCAGAGCCGAAACTCATCACTAAATTTTCCTGCGGAAAGTGCATTATAAATCTTCTCTCGGGGTTTATGTCGCCGACGGAATGGATGCCTCTGAAAAAATCGCTAGAGTTTCCTATTCTTTCTACCGCTTGTTTTCCCGCTTTAGACATAATGCGCATGCTCAAAGCGACATATACGGAATCGGTAACTTCAACGCAGTTTTTTGCGTATTTAGATTTCACGCCGCCCATGACGAAAGGAATTACATACATTGTTCTTCCTTTCATACAGCCTTTCATAAACGCGTTCATTTTCGCTTTAGCTTCGTCTGGGGGAATCCAATTGTTGTTAGGTCCAGCCTCTTCTTTTGTCGGAGCGCAGACGAAAGTTAAATGTTCCGTTCTTGCGACGTCGTTGGGGTTAGAACGGTGAAAATATGAATTAGGATATTCTCTTTCGTTTAGTTTTGTTAAAACCGTTCTGCCGTCAAGCGTTTCTTTTTGCGCCTGTTGCGCAAGTTCTTTAGCTTCTTCTTCCGAGCCGTCCATAATATAGACTTTGTCGGGCTGTAAAAAGTCCTGCATTTCTTTTACAAAAAGTTCAAAGGGGTTTGCCATTGTTTCAAAATCCTTTCAACAATATAGTTCCTTGCCCCCGAGCCGCTAAAATTATTCGCTGTTTCCAAAGTTTCGTTTGGAATTCGTATTTCGCGGCTTGACAAGCTTTACGGGCGTGCTGCGATATAGCTGCGGTCAAAATTTAAATGCGCGGCGGGTTTAAGCCCACGCCGTTTCTTTTTTATTTTCAATTGTAATCTCTTTCGTCGGATAAATATTGTAGACTATTTCTTCGGGCTTAAACCAAAGTTTTATTTCTCTTTCGGCTTCAGAAATTTCCGAAGAGCAATGGACGACGTTTTCGTAGACGCCTTTTGTCGTTATTCTTCCATAAGCTCCGCGTATAGATATGGGGTCGGCTTCTTCGGGGTTTGTCGCGCCCGCAATTTTTCTCATTCTGGCTATTGCGTCTTCCCCTTGATAAACAAAAGCCAACACTCTGTCCCAAGGCGCGCCGCCGAAAATTTTCCCCTGAATATAATCTAAAAGCTCGGGGAAAAACGGCTTATCTTTTAACTGCCAATAATGTTTTTCGGCAAGTTCCCTGCTGACTTTAACGGTTTTAGAGCCGATAATTACCATTCTGGCTTCCGAAAGTTTGGTTAAAATATTTCCCGTAAGAGATTTTTTTACCCCGTCGGGCTTAATCAAAATTAAAAGCTGTTCTACAGCCATCATATTTCTCCTTGTTTATAAATATTAACGCATAGAAGCATGGCTGCGACTATTTTCCCATGCGTCTATGCGTTCTTGCATTCGCATATTGATGCGCCTATCTGTTAAGTTATTATATAAAAATAAGAGTTTATCGCGCAAGAACCTAGCCGCATTCTTTGCCCGCTGTCTCCGCCAGCCTTATCAAATAGTTTTTGTAATCGTCGGGCAAATTTTGCGCCAGCGATAAAAGCTCTTCTTTTGTTATATATCCGTTTCTATACGCTATTTCTTCGGGGCAGCTTATCATAAATCCCTGTCTTTCTTCAATAGTTTTAATAAACAGCGAAGCGTCAAGCAGGGATTCGTAAGTTCCAGCGTCAAGCCACGAATACCCTCTGCCTAAAAGCTCCACTCTCATCTTTCCTTTCTTGAGATACGCTTCGTTGACGTCCGTAATTTCAAGTTCGCCGCGCGGCGAAGGTTTTATTGATTTAGCTGCGTTTATTACGTCGTTGTCGTAAAAGTATAAGCCCGTTACAGCCCAATTTGATTTTGGTTTTTTTGGTTTTTCAACAATAGATACGGGCGCATTGTTTTTGTCAAGCTCGACTATTCCGTATCTTTGGGGGTCTTTTACGTAATATGCAAACACCGTCGCGCCATTGTTATTTTGCGCGGCAGATTTAAGCAGTTTTGAAAAACCGTGTCCGTAAAAAATATTGTCGCCTAAAATTAAAGCCGCATTGTCTTTGCCTATAAAATTTTCGCCTATTATAAAAGCCTCGGCAAGCCCTTTAGGCTCTTCCTGCAAAGCGTATTCAATATTTAAGCCGAACTGTTTCCCGTTTGAAAATAACTTTTCAATGCGCGGCAAAGTGTCGCCGTTTGAAATTATTAAAATGTCCCTGATGTCTGCAAGCATTAAAGCCGACAGCGGATAATAAATCATCGGCTTATTGTAGACCGGCAAAAGCTGTTTGCTTACCGCTTTAGTAATAGGGTAAAGCCTTGTGGCTTTGCCTCCCGCAAGAATAATTCCTTTAGTCGTTTTCATTGTAATCTCCATTGCCGTTGTTTTCTTCTTCGGTCTTATAAGGAACCAAATGCGCTCCCCACCCGCCCATTTTGGCGTCGTTGTAACGGGTTATAGGCGACTGCTCTTTGCCTTCGTCTATCTTAGCAAGCATATAAACAGTCCTAAGCGCCAGATACGCCGTTATTCCTATAGTCAATAATTTATAAGGCGTTTTGTCTTCAGCTAAAACTTTCAACACATAAACGCCGCCTTGAATAAGCAAACTTCCGTAGGTAAATAACGTTATGTCGGACGGTCCGATTAAATCGCTTTCCTGCGTGGGAAACATCGTCCCTTTAGTATTGTAAATCGCAGAGGCGCTATAGGCAAACATTTGAGGATATTTTATATCTAACCATCTTGTAAAAATCGGGGCGTTTGACGAAGAATCTTTTTTCCTTAAAATCACGGCTATTTTTTGGTCTGAAAAATTGTCCGCCGCCACATACCAAGATTCAGGGTCGGTTTCATAAACTTTTTCTTCATACATATCTTCAGACATCCCAAGCATATTTTCAACATATTCAAAAATTTCCTCGTCTACGGCGTCTCCGAGCTTTTCCATAGCAATTTTCATAATATCGGCAAGCGGGAAAGGATTTGCGACGGTATGAGGCAAAATGTCTACGTCAATATTTACGGTTTTTAAATATTTTATGCCTTTTGAGTTTCTCTTCAAGCCGAAATATTTTTGCGCATTGCTTTTTGTCGGCAAAATCTCAGAAAACGAAAGCATTAACGGCAATACCGCAAGGTTATACGAACTTTCGCTATTGTATTGAAAAACCAGTTTTTCCAAATATAAAAGATGAGATTGTAAAGCTAAATCTTGAGCCGACTTTAAAGCGTCGACGACATTTTTTAATTCCGCTACGTCTTCGTCTAACTCTCTTACTCCGCTGCCGCTTTCGTTATCGCCCCAAATTAGCGCGGCGACGGCGTTTGAGGTATACGTCGGAAACTGTATAAATTCCGGTTTTGTGCCTGCGGCTAAACAGTTCCCTATCAAATAATTTAAACCGCCCACAAAATTCATTACTCTAGCTTTATGCGTAGCTGCGGAAAGCGCTATATTGTCCGCTTCGTTTTGCATAATCATTCTGTCGCGTATAAGTTTAGCTATGTTTAACATCATAGCCCAGCTGATAACTAAAATTAATACGAATATAAGAAAATAATATAAAGTCTGCCCTTTAGCGTTGTTCAATTTAGTCGTCTCCGAAAATTACGCTCTGCAAGTCGTAATCTTTAAATTTTGCGGCTTGGGGGTAGGCTTTGGAGTAATAGTTTTCGTCAGGCGAAGGAATCATTCTGCTTCTAGAAGAAGAGTATCTGGCGTTTGACCCGAACAACGAACGCTTTGACATTTGTTTTGACACAATAGAGCCGAACATTATTTTTGTGTAATAATAAATTTTTGCCGTATATTTTTTCAGCGTCCTGCCCGAATAATCTTTTATATTTCCCAAAGAGCCGCCCCAATACGTTACGGGTTCGCCATCGTCTTGCGCGTTCATTTCTTCGCCGTCTTCTTCGCCGCCGTTAGAATTATCGCTCCTTGCGTTTTGATAATACGGAGCGACCGTCTTATAATTTGAAAAAACGAAACTGCCTTTCAACTGCGAAGTAATGCCCGAGACGCTAAACGGATAAAATAAAAGCAAATAATTTTTTATCCATTTCTCAGCTTCTTCTCTTCTTTTTGTTTCGCCGCCTTTTGTTACGGCAGCCGAACGCATGCCTACGAAAGCGGCTTCGTTTAAAGTCATATCGTCAACGACCGTAATGCACACTTGCAAAAAGCAAAACATTATAATTGTGGTAAAAACCGCAACAAATAGAGCTTCAAGCAAAGCCTGCCCTGAAGAACTTTTCATTTTACATAGCCTTTCATTTTCCCCGCTGCTTTAAGAACAAGCCCTCTAATTGTAGTGGGAACTAGTTTTGAATGTTCTTTTGTATATTCGTATTTGTTTTTCCATGAGCTTTTATATAGAGAAAAAACGCCCGCAGACGCGGCAAGCAGCACGACGAAAACTAAAATGAATTCGGTTAAAATTTGGGCTTTGCCGTTTCTCATTTTTCTTCCAGCAATTTCGGCGTCACAAAAATTAAAACGTTTGTTTTTGTGTCGTAATCTTTGTCTACGCTAAAAAGCGCGCCTAAAACGGGTATGTCGCTTAAAAGCGGAACGCCGGTTTTTGTTTTGCCTTTCGTAGTTTCAATTAACCCCGCTAAAACCATAGTCTCGCCGTCTTTTATCTGTAAATGCGACGACGCCTGCCTCTTTGCCACCGACGGATAGCCCGCCACGGGGGCGTTATAGTCAAGCCTTGAAAGTTCGGTTTCTATTTTCATATCTATTTTATCGTCTTTCAATACAATAGGAGTAATTTTCATTATTATTCCGTATTCTTTCCATTCAATTTTTGAAGCGCCTATTTCGGCTACAGCCACTACGGGAAATTCGCCTCCGACCATAAACTTCGCAGTAGTCCCGGATTTTGTGATAAGTTTCGGTTTAGACAAAACTTTCGCCGCGCCGTTAGTTTCAAGAGCTTTAATAGCGGCTGTATAAGCTGTAATTCTAGACCAAGCCCCCGACTCTATAATTGACGGAATATTTACCTCAGAAACCAACGCTTCAGACGGCAATTGCACGCCGAGTTCCATTGATTTGTTTTCGTTGATTTCCGTAATTTCAACCGCTATTTCAACCATTCTCTCGCAATAGGCTTGAGAAACAAAAAACATACACGCGGCTAAAAAAATAATTTTTTTCATTAAAACTCCCGTTGACTGCGCCTAAAGCGGCGCGCGATAACGACTATAATTTTGCGGCAAAACGGACGGCTATTTGCTTTTTTTTATAAAACGGTTTATTGACAACTTTAATTTCTCTTTTATCGCCGCGTATTTCAACCTCAAAAAACCCGGCGCCGTCTTTCGTTTCGTCCGCCGCTTTTATATCAATTAAAGCAAGCCCCAGCGGCTTTTTTAAAGTCGGCGAAAACGCCCCGCTTGTAACATATCCTACTTCTTTCCCGCAGGCAAAAATTTTATTTCCGTTTCTAGCTACTCCGCGCAAACACTCAAAAGCTATAATTTTTCTTTTCGGATTGTCTTTAAAAGGAAGCAAGGCTTCTTTGCCGATAAAATCGCCGTCCCAATTGATTGTTTTTTGAAATCCCGCGTCTATCGGGTTAATATCTTCGGATATTTCGTGTCCGTGCAAAGGCATGCAAGCTTCAAGCCTCAAAGTATCGCGGCAGCCAAGCCCGCAGGGTTTTACGGATAAACTTATCAGCTTATCCCACAGAGTTTGGGCGCCGCGGTTTGAAATAAAAATTTCAAAACCGTCTTCGCCCGTATATCCCGTTCTTGCGGCTCTTAAAAAATCCGCGTCAATATCTTTCAGCTTAAGCTCGGAAACGGTAAAATATTTCATTGAAAGAACGTCGGTCTCAGAGAGGCTTTGTAAAATTTCAGCGGCTTTAGCTCCTTGCAGCGCAAGCATGCAAATCTTACCGCTAAAATCTTCTAAAATCACGTCGTCAGGCTTATATTCGTCAAGCCGCTTGCGGTCTTTTTCAATGTTTCCCGCGTTTGCTACAACCATATATTCGCCGCCGAAATTATATACGATAACGTCGTCTTTTATTGCGCCGTTTTCGTTTAAAATCATTGAATATCTCGCTTTCTTTTCGGGCAAAGAGGAAATATTTCCAAGACATACTTTATCTAAAAACGCCGCCGCGTTTTTGCCTGAAACTATAAAAGTTCCCATGTGAGAAACGTCAAAAACGCCCGCCGCGCTTCTTACAGCGTTATGCTCGTCTATTATGGAAGAATACTGAAGCGGCATTTCCCATCCGCCAAACTCGGTAAATTTTGCTCCGAGTTCCAAGTGCCTGCCGTATAAAAACGTTCTTTTCATTTCGCTTTATCCTCAGTTATAAAATTGCGGTTTCCATTACTTGCGAATTTAATTTTCGCGTTTAGAAAACGCCTTTTCCGCGCATTTTCCGAAAGCGTCTTCATAGGCGTTAAACAAACCTTCGCTTAAAGACGGGTGGAAAAAAGTTTCTCTGCTTAAACCTGCGCCGCTTTTTAAAATTTGCGCCGCCGCGTTTATAATCTCGTCGGCGTTTGCGCCCACAATCCAAAAACCCAGCGGCTTTCCGCTGTCTTTGTCGGCGGCGCATTTTATGAAACCGCTTCTTTCGTTTTCAATAAAAGCCCTCGCGCTTGCCGTATAAGGAAACTTGCCGAAAACTACGTTTTTGTAATTAGAATAATCTTTGACTTTTACCAAAGCAGCCTGCGGCGTTGAAAAAATTACCGACGGAATAATTTCGTTATTTAACTTTATTTTGTTTCCTAATATTGCGTTTTCAGCCGCAGTCGCGCCTTCGTTTTGCGCCGTGAAAGCCAAAAAGTTTTTTCCCGCTATATCGCCTGCGGCATAAATATTTTCAACGTTTGTCATGCAAAATTCGTCTGTTTTAATAAAGCCTTTGGCGTCCGTCTCAACGCCCGCTTTTTCTAAAAACAATCCCCCGCAAGGCGTTCTTCCCGCCGCAATTAAAACTTTATCGTATTTCTCCGCGTCGTCTAAAGCGTTAAGGCAGGAAGTGAAAATTTCAACGCCATGTCTTTGAAGATTTTTTGTTATTTCAGCCGAAAATTCCGCGTCGCTTCCGCTGAGAATAGAACTTTCGCATTCGGCTATCGCTACGCGGGATCCGAAACCCGCTAGCAAAGCCGCCGCCTCGACGCCTATAACCCCGCCGCCGACAATCAAAACGCTTTTAGGAATTTCTTTTAAATTCAAAAAATCGTCGGAATTGATAATTTTTACGCCGTCAAAAGCAAAGTTTTTTATTTGCGCAGGTCTGGTTCCGCAGGCTATAACGATTTTATCCGCCGCAATTTCCGCGCCGCCGCAAACAAGCGCGTTTTTATCTTTAAAACAAGCCTCGCCCTTTATAATGTCTATAGAATACGACGACAAAATAAGCTCCATGCCTTTGCGGATATTAGAAACCGTCTTGTCTTTTTTTGCCGCTATATCGGCAAAAGAAAACGATTGCAAAACGGCTTTAAAACCGTATTCGTAAGATTTTTGTATTTTTTGTTTTGTTTTCAGAGCTTGCCAAAAAAATTTCGTAGGAACGCAGCCTCTGTTTAAACAGGTTCCGCCCGTATCGGACTTTTCAATAATCGCCGCGCTCGCGCCAAGCCGCGCGGCTCTTACAGCCGCGTTAAAGCCGGCGGGACCAGAACCTATTACGGCAATATCGTATTTATTTTTCATTTAGAGTTTCTCCCTAAATTTGCAATATTCTTATTTTTCCTCTTTGTCTTTTTTACCGGAAGGCAGCCCGAAACGAAATTGATGCTGGAGCATAAGTTTTCTGTCGGGCTGATGAACCGCCCTTTCGGATTCAAGCTCATAGCTTCCGCTCAAGTAGAAATTATTAGAAAGTTTATATCTCATTTCTATGGCGTGACGCAAATCAAGAACTTTTTCTATTTGGTCAAACGTTATTGAATACCCTAACAGCAATTGATTTGTAAGATTTTTTTCAACTGAATATCTTGTGCCTGAAAGCAAACTTACAAACGAAGATTCTTCGCTTGAGGGTTGCGAAGTCTGTTCGGAAAAAGGAATATAGGTCACCTTAAAGTTGTCAACCAGCCCAGTTTTTCTAAGCACAGTCCTTGCAAGAGGCGTGGCGATGCTTGAGTCTATTAAACGCAAAGCCTGCTGCCTTAACGCAAAATCTGAAAAACCGATAAGCTGCGAAGAGTCTCCTTCCGCGCCTTGTTCGGTTTTTGTAGCTTTTGCAAGCGCTTTTTGCGAATCCATAGACGGATCGTCTTTTGAGTAAAAACGGACGTTCAAAGCGTTAAGTTCGGACTTGCTTATGACCATTCTTATGGTGTCAGGTTCGGAATCAGTCTTTGAATACGCCGAAGTTTCGGCTTCGCCCGAGAGAAAAACTTGATTATTGTCGGTAACTTCAAGTTTTGCCGATATTATTTCAAAATTTATTCCCAAATAATTAATAGTTCCTCTTTGCGTGTCTATCACTCCGGGAGCTTTTATCTTTCCGAGTTTTCCTCTGATATTTAAATTTCCGTTAATCCAAGCGTTGATATAAGCGTTTTCATATTTCGTGTTTTTGCCCGTCATAAGCTCTATGTCAAACTCGGTGTCTTCGGGCAAAGGGAAATTCGTATCGCCTTTTGGAGGGGGGAAAGAAAAACGGGTGTTTTCCAAAATTACCTGTCCCGTTATTTTAGGCTTTGAAGGCTCGCCTCTTACGTAAATGTCAAATTTCGGCTCGCCTTTTGAGACGTCGTTAAGAATATTTTTTGCGACAAAAAAAGACGTTATCGGCAGCAAAGGGACGCTCAAAGCCGCGCCTTTATTATCGGTATAAAATCTTAAATCAAAATAAGAGGGCTTAAAATTGTCAAGTTTTATCGAGCCTGAAGCGTATATTCTTCCGGGCTTAGTTTTAGCGGAAAATTTATCTATCGTTATAAAATTGTCGCGTATTGAAATGTCGGCGTTAAAATCTTTTATCCTTTCAAAATAATGTTTTGAATCAAAAGACCCGCCCGAAACCGTAAGTTTTCCGCTGTTTCGTATTTTTGCGAAAGTTCCCGAGATTTTTCCCTTAAAAGAAAGTTTTCCTCCGCGCGGCTTAAAAAAATCTCCAGAAAAATGTTTTATGAGATTTAACTTATTGTCTTCTATCTCGTATTCAAACGAAACGGTCTTTTTCTTCATAACTTTTGCGAGCGAAGAATCCAGCCAAAAAGGAAAAGTTCCGTTTATTGACATATTTATTTCATTTTTTTTGCGCATTGAAATTTTTGCCGAACCTTCGTTCTGCGACGCCGAAATTTCCGCGTCAATATTGTCGTAAGGTATGCCTTCCACGTTTCCGTCTAAAATGTTTAGAATAAATTCGGCTTCGGGAGACGATAAATTTCCTCCGCATTTTATTCTTAACGAGGCGTTTCCTTCCACGTCTACGGGCAAATCCAAAATTTCCGTAAGAAAAGCTCCGTCTAAAAATTGCCCTTTGGCTTCAAGGTTAATAAAGCCGTTTTTCAGTCCTGCGGTTAAATTTAAAGACGACTCTCTTTGCGAAATATTCAAGTCTTTAATTAAAAAAGAATCTGACAAATCGATTAAACCCGAAATTTTGCAGCCGCCGTCGTTTGATTTTTCGCGCGAAATAAAAACTTTTTTATTTTTTATCTCATAGTCTAAATCGTAAGACGAAAGTTTATATCTGTTAATCCAAAAATTGCTTATGTTGAGGTTGCCCGAATAAACGGAACCTCCTTTTTTCTTATCCATCACGCCCGACATTTCAATGCGTCCGAACATATCGGCAGGTCCGAGATGGGCGTTTACCAAAAACATATTGAGGTCGTATTTTCCGCTCTTTACGTCAAAACTGCCGGAATCCGCTCTTATTTCGCTGTCGGCTATTTTTGCCGACGCCCCGTCTATTTTTATTTTAGCGTCTGAAATTGCAATATTGGCTTTCAGGGATTTGAGCTTAACGTTTTTAACGTAAGCCTCGGGGGCGTTTAAAGCCATATTTAACGTCGGTTTTCCTCCGACGACGCCAAATTCGCCCGAACCTGAAAACCCGCCTTTTAACGGAGTTCTAAAACCGACGAATTTATTTATTATGTTTTCCGTAACGTTTTCAACGTCAATTTTTAGTTTTTCTGTTCCGCCTATTTTTCCGCTTGAAGAAATTTTTGTTTTATCTGAAATTAAAGACGACTCGCTTAAAGTTAAAACACCGTCTGACAAAAAGGCTTTTAAAGACAAAGAGAAAGGTATTTTTAAATAAGACGCTTTTTTAAGCGAAACTTCCGCCGACGCTTTAATTTGCCGCAAACCGCCGGAAAATTTTACGCTTAAAGAAAGCGCGCCCGACAATCCCTCGACGGCGTTTTTTATATTTGTGTTTTTTAAATTCAACAGCCCGTTAAATTTCCCCGAAAAGTCCGAATAAAATTGCGCGTCAAGCCCGTTTTCCGCGCGTAAAGAAGATATTGCAAAACTTTTTTGCGTAATCAAAGCGTCGCCTGAAAGTTTTTTAAAGGAAACGTTTGAAACTTTAAAATCCGCGCTCTCAAATTTTCCGACGACGCTTCCTTTAGAATCTAAGCCGCCGTTAAAAGACAGATCGCCGTTAAGCCTAAACCCCGATACGCCTAAATTTCTAGTTCTTATATTAAAATAAGATCTCGGATTGTCTTTGGTAAAGCCTATAAGCCCGTAGGCGTAGAGATTTGTTTCTTTGCCGGTTTTATAAATTAGGTTTTTAATATTTACTCTTTCGTCCGTAATATCGCCTTTAACTTCAAATTTCATAAAAGAGGCGCCTTTTATTTTTCCGTCGTAGATTCTGACGTCAAACTCGGCGTTTGCGTCTTTTTCATAAATAATTCTTCCGCTTGAAATTCCGCTGAGCAAATCCCCTTTAAGTCCGAAAATCCGCAAGACCGACGAGGACTCAATTTCCGTAAATTTAAAATCCGACGACAGCAGCCGCATGTTTTCCGTAACGGCGTTAAATATTATGGAATTGTCGCTTTTGTAGAAATTGACGACATACAGCGCGCCCTGTCTTGCAAAAAGCCCTGAAACGTCGGTTTTGCCTATGTTTTTCGTCTTAAAATTTTTAAGCGAGAATTTAATTTTACCCGAATAGTCGTCTATGTTTCCGCTAGCCTCAAGCGTTCCTGCGGGGTTTTCTCCAAAAGCTTGCGCAAAAGGCATTTTTGAAACGTCAGTTTCGGGGAGTTCAACGCTAAACTCGCCCGTTTTGAAATTGCCTGACAGCGCGCCCGCCGTTTTGCTTCCCAAATGCAAAACGCAAGTGTATATTCCGTTTCTGCTTACTGAGGCGGAAATCCTGCCTCCGTTTTTTTCGTCGTAGACGCAGTTTGCTTCTATCCCGCCGTTTTTGGCTCTTGCCGCCTGCGCGTTCAAACTTCCGAGATTTAACCCGAAAAAAATTAAATTTTCGGCTTTCATATAAGCGTCTAAATTTTTTGCGCTCGAAATGCGGACGGACAATTCGCCCTTTGTGTCTTTGTTAATTTTAAATAAATCGGCTTGCGCGGATAAAATAAAATCTTTTAAATCGGAATAACTCGCCGATATTTTTCCGAATTTCCCCGAAAGCTCAAACGACGCTCCGTTTTCGTTTTTTGAAAAAGACGCCGAAGAACCCGAAAAATCAAATTTTCCAAACGCCAACTTTTTGGCGAATGCGTTTTGTAAAAAATTACTGGACGCCAAATCGTATTCAACTTTGCCGCGCAGAAAAGAAGTTAAAAAATCCGAAGAAAAAATTACGTAGTCCGCGTTTAAAATATTGTCCTGTTTTTGTAAAACGCGGGAATTGAAAAAAAAGCGGTTTTTAAAAATTTCAAGGCAGACCGCCGCCGACATTTTATCGCCGTCAAATCTAATTTCCGTATTTTCGGCTTTAAAATCAATTCCGTCGGCTTTAAACAAAACGGAATTAATTATTACGCCGGCGTTTAAAAAAGGGAATTTAAAATCTTTTTTTTCTTTTTTAGGCGCTTCTTGCGTTTCCTGCTTTTTGATTTTTTTGTCCAAATTAATTTCTATGGAGGGAATTTCAACGAGTTTAATATAACCTGCGGGATTTTTTAAATTTTTAACCGCGTCTATCGGGCGTATATAAACGGCTATGCGCTCTGCCGAAATATAATCGTCAAAGGAAATATCCGAAACGACGACGGCGCATTTTAAAGGCGAAAGATAAAAGTTTTTAATTTTTATATTATGCCCTGAAACTTCTGAAACGTATTTTGCGATATAAGGGACTATTACTGCGGTTCTTATGTTGTAAACCGCAAAAATAAGAGCAGATAAAATTAGAAAATAAAAAAAATATCTTAACGCTTTAACCATAGTTCTGCCGACAAAACGGAATTTTGAAAGCAAAAAGCGAAATTAACGGCAACGACGTTAAATAACGCCTATTAATTCCGCTTTTCTTTCCTTTTATTATTTGAGCGTCTCTAAAAACCCTAACGCCAGTCCTTGCCTTGCGCCTTGTGACATTGTCTTTGCGGCATTTGGGCATAAGAAAATTTGTCCGTCTTTGCTCTTAGGGCGCGGCTTACATTTTCTTTTTTGAACTGCCGCAAAATTTGCGGCAATTACGAGCATTATAGTTTTTAGAGACGCCCATTTGTTTTTTACTTTATTGGAACTCCGCTAAGCCTTGTAAGGCTTTTAAATTCTTTTATAAGTTTTACGGTAATTTTGCCGGGCGTTCCGTCCGATATTTTCCTTAAATCAACGCATACTACGGGTATAATTTCAGCCGCAGTCCCCGTAAGAAAGCATTCGTCTGCGGTATATACGTCGTAAATCGTAAGAAGCTGTTCTTTTACGGGAATTTTTAATTTATTTTTTGCAAGCTCAATAGCGGCGTTTCTGGTAATTCCTTCTAACGCGCCTGAGGACGCGGGCGGAGTGTATACCGCCCCGTTTTTGACTAAAAATATGTTGTCGCCCGTGCATTCCACCACGTATCCTTCGGAATTTAACATTATGGTTTCCATAACGCCCGCTCTAATAGCTTCAATTTTAGCCATGATATTGTTTAAATAATTGAGCGATTTAATATTGGGGCTTAACGAATCGGGTCTTATTCTTCTCGTTGAGGCTGTGACGACTTCCATGCCTTTTTCATAAAGTTCCGCAGGATATAAGGAAATATTGTCGGTTATTATTATTATAGACGGCGCGCCCGTGCATTTGCGCGGGTCAAGCCCTAAATCGCCTACGCCTCTTGTAACTATCATTCTTATATAAGCGTCTTTTAAATTGTTTGCCAAAAGCGTTTTAATCGTAGCTTTTTCCATCTCTTTTTTGCTTATCGGTATTTCAAGGTTAATGGCTTTTGCCGACGCCCAAAGCCTGTCAAGATGTTCTTTAAATCGGAATATCCTTGAATTATAAGCTCTAATTCCTTCAAAAATTCCGTCGCCGTAAAGCAATCCGTGGTCAAAAACAGAAATTTTTGCCTCGTCGCTTGGAACAAGTTTTCCGTCAAGGTAAATCTTCATTTGTCTTTCCCCTTTTTGTCGGCGGCAAAATTAAAAGCGTAAAAAGAAAATTTGTATTGCGCGCCGTTTTGAGATTTCTGCCGTTTTTTAGTTTTCAGTTTTCAGCTTTACGTTTTGTCGCATATAATTTTTCCGTCTTTCATTTTAATTTGAACGTCGGTTTTTGCGGCAAGCTCTTCGTTATGCGTCACCAAAACTAAAGTCGCTTTATTTTCCGCCGCGCTGTTTAATAAAAGCTCTTCTATAGCTTCGCCCGTTTCTCTGTCTAAATTTCCAGTAGGCTCGTCTGCAAAAATTATCTTAGGGCTGTTTATTAAAGCTCTCGCCAAAGCCGCCCTCTGCTGTTCGCCGCCTGAAAGTTCGCTTGGAAAATGATTTTTTCTATGCGTTAAACCGGTCTTTTCAAGCAGTTCTTGAGACCTTGCGGCAAATTTTTTTTTGTCGTTCCACACTGGAATTAAAATGTTTTCAAGCACGGTAAAATCCGAAAGAAGATAGTGAAATTGAAACATAAAGCCGATATTTTCTTTTCTCATCGCGCACAAAAACGAATCGCTTAAAGCGAAACAATCTTTGCCGTCTATTAACGCTTTGCCTAGCGTGGGTCTGTCCATCAAACCTAAAATATGAATTAACGTGCTTTTTCCCGCGCCCGACGGACCTGTAAAAGCGACTTTCTGACCCGACGCGATATCAATGCGGATATTTTTTAAAATCTCAACGTCGGCTCCCGCGCGCTTTGTGTAGCTTTTACTTAAATTGATTGTTTGTATTCTCATAAAATGTCCGTATAACCTTTTGTAAAGAGACTTGCCCGGCGGCTAACTGCAGCCCCTGAAAAATTCACGGCGTCAAACGACCGCGCAAGCCGTATCAGCCGTATCTTATCGCTTCAAGAGGGTCAAGTTTTGAGACCTGATACGCAGGATAAATGCCCGCAAAAACAGTTATCGCAAACGCGCAAACCGCTACGGAAATTATATCGCCCGCAGATATTGCCACAGGCAGCCTGTCAACGTAGTATATCCCCTGCGGCAGCTTAAATATTTCAAAATGTTTCAGCGCAAGACTTACGCCCGCGCCTATAATTATGCCTAGTACGGAACCTAAAGAGCCGACCGCTATTCCCTCGTAAAAAAATATTTTCGCTATCGTTAATTTTGAAAAGCCCATCGCCGACATTATGCCTATTTCTTTTGATTTTTGGACGCTTAAAAGCAGCAAATTTGAAATGATATTAAACGCGGCGACTAAAATGATAAGACCTAAAATTATAAACATCATTATTTTTTCAAGCTTCAGCGCGGAAAAAAGATTTTTATTCATTTCCGTCCACGCTTTAACGGAATACGGATAAGTTATTTTTTTTTGAAGTTTTTGCGCCGCGTAAAACGCCTTGTCAAAACTATGCGTTTTAA
>JAISLV010000044.1 GCA_031277075.1 Endomicrobium sp.
GGCGTCCAATATTCGCCTATGATTTTTGCATATGACGAACCGTTTAACGAAAATAAATCAACTTTTACCGAACGTCGCAATAAACCGTAAAAATCAATTTCACCATTTGCGGCAAGCGCAGAATTTTGAGAAACATTTAAAAAGTCAAATGTCATTTGCATTAGCATTCCTTCTCATAAAAAACGCTTTTTTATTTTTGATTTTCACTGTCCAATTTGCCGAAATAGCGTGCGTAAAGTCGTTTTGAGAGCTGATTTCGTCCATTATAAAGTTAATTTGCGCGGCGTATTTTTTATCGGGCAAAAGATTTTTTAACGCTCTAAAACATAAGGTTTTATTATACAGTAAAAACGTTGATAAATCAAGCAAAATACGATTTTTGCCTATTTTAGCGCATTTTTTAAGAATTTCATCCGCTCTCTCTTCTAAAAAAGCGTCTTCCCTTGCCTGTATTGCGCTTAACGAAGAAATATGTTCTAAAACGCGCGGATTGATTTTTTCAAGCTCGGGCATAAGAATAAGTCTTACTTTGTTTCTTGTATAGTCAAGCGAAAAATTTGATTTATCCGTGCAAAAAGGCAAGTTTTGCTCGTTTATATATTGTTCAATATCTTTTCTTTTTACGCATAAAAGCGGGCGTATTATTTCAATTTTTTTATCAATTTCTCTTCGTAAAGGAATGCCCGTAAGATTTCCGCTGCCTCTTAAAAGCTGCATTAAAACGGTTTCCGCATTATCGTTTGAATTGTGAGCGGTGGCAATTTTATTGCATTTTAATTTTTTTGCAAACGACAAAAGATTTTCATATCTTAAATTTCTTCCCGCCGTTTCTATGGAAATCCGCTTTTGGCGGGCGTATTTTTTAACTTCAAGCTCTATTGTCTTGCAGGGGACATTTAGTTTGTCGGATAAAATTTTAACGGTTTTGCCGTCGCGTTTAGACTCTTTTCTCAAAGCGTGGTCAAAATAGACAATATACAATTTGAGAGGAACTTTTTTTGAAAGCCGCCAAAACAGATGCGCCATAGAGATTGAATCTTTCCCGCCTGAAACCGCAAGCAAAACGGCATCGCCGCTTTTTATAAGACCTTCGGATTTTATATTTTTATAAAAACCTTCCCACGCTTTCATCTTACAAAGAACCTTTTAAAAAACTGTTTTTTTACGGCTTTTGCGCGCGGAGAAATTAAAGACGTAAAATTTTTGATAAACATAACTATATACTTGTCGGGGTGTATGGCGATATAGCGTTTGTGCCATTTAGGCTTAAATTTTTCTTTAAATTCCTCAAGCGCTTTTAAATCGTATCCGAAATGTTCCGCAAAAGAAAACATTTTTGCAAAATATTTAAGCGCGCCGTTATCGTTGTCAGGCGTTTCAACGTAAGACAAACCTAAATTAAAAAATTTATATCCGTTTTCTTTAGCCCATAAAATATTTTTATATATCATATAGACAAAAATTTCATTTTTGCAGTTTATATGCCTAACGACGTCGGAAGATATTTCATACTTATTTTCCGCCGCAAAAAGAATTGAAAAAGCCGTAACGGCTCCGTTTTTTTTGAGCGCGCCGAAATTCATCCCGCTCATATACGACTCGTCGTATTTGCCCGGTATAAAATTCCTTTCAATATAGAAACATTCTTTTTCCCACTGTAAATTTATACGCCTAAAATCGGCGCGGTATTTTTCAAAATCGGACGGCTTACATATTTCGTATTCAAAACCGTTTTTGCGCGCGTCTTCTTCAAGTTTTTCAAAATAAGCGGACGGCTCAAAAGACCTAAGAAGAACTTTTGCTTCTTTCCCAAGTTCAAAAACGTCAAGCCCTAAATCCGCATAAATCGGCGAATACCTTTTTTCTATAGCTATAAACGCGGGTTTTACGTTTTTCTTTTCCGTAATTTCTTTAAATTTCCAAAGCAGTTCGCTTTTTGACGAAAAATTTCCTACGGGATCGCCTAAAACAATCCAGCTGTTCCCAGACGGCGCATACATTATAAACGCGTCTTTTTGCTCGTTGACTACGTATTGTTTATCGTCTGAAAGCGCATTATATGCATATGCGTAATTTTGAGAGTCAACTATATTTTTGACGTCTTTTTTGTCAAAAACTACGGGTTTTCTAATAAAATTTCTAAACACCTGCTCGATAGCTACGATAATAAAAATTACGATAATTCCTATGGTGGCGCGCGAAAACCGCGCGGCGTCGCCGTCGCTGAAAAGGTTAGCGTAAAAAGCGTCAAAATGCACCCAAGAAAATATCGCGTATTTATTGACAAAAACTCCTATCCAAACCGCCAAAGCAAAGACCCCGCCTATCGCGCTAAACCACATAGCGTTAAAAGCGGCGTTTAAAATTGAAACGTCTCTGTAAAAATATTTCTTTGCAAAAAGCAATGCCGTAAGAACGATTATAAAAACGGCAAGCACTACGACGTTTTCCCCGACTATAAACATACACGCTATAGATATAATTAAAAACGCTACGCTCCATTTATACGCGCCTTTAATGCGAAGCTGCATAGTTCTTGACAAAAACAAAAGGCTTGCCGAAGATGCGCTTAAAAAGAAATGAGCGGAATTTGCAAGCCATGGCGGCAACAGATTTATCACCATTTTTAACTGCCCCGCGTTAAACGGCGTAGACGTTGCAAAAATAGCCGTCATTCCCGCAAAAAAAACAGAAATTGCCAAAGTTTGGACTATTACAGCAGAAACTGTTTTCCCAAAAATTTTTGTTTTTTCGTCAAACGTTTTTACAAGGCGGGCTATTTCGTAAGCGGCAAGCATACAGACGGCTATGGCAAGAGGAAAAAAATAAAATATGGCTCTGTAAGCAAGCAGCCCGCCTATAACGCCGGGATTTCCCGCGGCATTAGGAAGCAAGCCGTTTATGGCGACCTCAAATATCCCCATGCCGCCCGGAACTTGGCTTATAATGCCTAAAAGCTGCGACACTAAAAAAACTTTTAACAAAACAAAATACGAAATTTCGCCGGCAGGCATAAGCATATAAAGAGTGAGCGAAGCTATTATCCAGTCGGCTGTGGCAAGCGCTATTTGAGCGGCGACTATTTTAATACCCGGAAAAGAAACAGTCCACTTAAATATTTTTATAGGTTTTGACCTTATCGCGCTGAAAGAAACGTAAGCGGCGATAAGAACTAAAAATAAAACTCCTATCCACTTCGTTGAAAAATTAAAATTAGTCACCGAAGACAAAGACACTGGAGCTACTGTAAAAATCACTCCTCCGACGGTTAA
>JAISLV010000131.1 GCA_031277075.1 Endomicrobium sp.
GCTGAGATTTTATCATAGCTTTTATTCGTTTGTCGTGTTTGCCGTTGCCGTCATTCTGAATTTATTTCAGAATCTTCCGTAAAGCGACATACCTTAAAAGAGATGCACTCGGCAGACTATAAAACAAGTTCAGAGTGACTGAAGACAGGCAAGTGCTCGCCTTACCCGCATCCTGCAAGCGCGAGGAAACAACTATATCGCCGCAGACGCGTTCGTCTGTTTGCCGTTTAAAACTTTTTCCCCGTCAGCTTTTCATATACGTCTATGTATTTTCCAATTGTTTTGTCTACTATATCTTTTGGCAGTTCGGGCGCGGGAGAGGATTTGTTCCACTTTATTTGTTCAAGGTAATCTCTTACGTATTGCTTGTCTAGGCTATCTTGAGGTTTTCCTTCTTCGTATTTGCTTACTTCCCAAAAACGAGAAGAATCGGGCGTAAAAATTTCATCTATTAAAATCATTTCGCCGCCGTAATATCCAAACTCAAGTTTTGTATCGGCTAAAATAATTCCTTTCTGCAAAGCGTACTCGCTTGCTCTTTTATAAAGCGCAAGGGAATTATCTTTTAACTGTCGCGCGGTATTTTCATCTGTTCTTTTTACAGTTTCTTCAAAAGATATGTTTTCATCGTGCTTGCCGCCTTCTTCTTTGCTTGACGGAGTGAAAATGTTTTGCGGCAGTTTTGAAGATTCTTTTAAACCTTCGGGCAAAGGTATTGAGCAGACGGTTTTAGATTTTTGATATTCTTTCCACCCTGACCCTGCAAGATAGCCGCGGACAATACATTCTATATCAACGCGTTTTGCTTTTTTTACTATCATAGAACGTCCGCGCAAATATTCGTATTTTTTAAGTTCCTGCGGAAAATCTTCAAAATTTCCCGTTATTATGTGATTTGGCAAAATGTCTTTTACAAAATCAAACCAAAACATAGAAAGTTGATGCAAAACTTTTCCTTTATTTGGAATTAACGTAGGAATTACGAAATCAAAAGCGGAAATTCTGTCTGAAGCGACAATTAAAATATTTTCGCCAATATCATATACGTCTCTTACTTTCCCTCTGTGAATTAAAGGCATGTCAATGTTGTCTTGCATATTGGTCATTTTATTCTCCCTGCGCTTTTTACGCCTAAAAAAAGGCAATACTACATAAAAATACATTCTTATTTTCGGGTTCGTATCGTTTGCATTATTTCGCCGCCGTATTAGATTTGCGTTTTTTGAATATTGCATCTAGGATGTCTTATGTCTTTTCCGCAAAGCATAAAAATTATGTCTTCGCCTATGTTTGTAGCGTGGTCTCCTATTCTTTCAAGGCTGCGCGCCACCTGAATTAAATCTATAGCTCTTTGTATGGTTTGGGCGTCTAAGGACTGTATCATATGACCTTTTAAATCCTCAATTATTCGGTCTTTTAAATCGTCTATTATGTCGTCTTGCTTTAATACTGCGGTTGCAAGTTCGGCGTCGTTTTCATTAAAAGCCCGTATACAATTTCCTACCATTTTTTGAACTTCGTCCGCCATTTGAGGAATATTGATAAGCGGCTTTATCGGCGGATATTTTATAAGGTCGTCGGACATTTCGCTTATATTTACGGCTTCGTCGCCCATTCTTTCTAAATCGCTGTTTATGCGTATAGCCGAAGTTAAAAACCTTAAATCCGCGCCGACAGGCTGGTTTAAAGCGATAAGTTTTAAACATTTATCGTCAATAACAAGTTCTGAAATGTTTACTTCGTTTTCAAGCGCAAGAATAGTTTCTGAAAGCTCTCCGTTTCTTGTTACAAGTTCGTCTATAGTAGTTTTTATCATCTTTTGAACTAAAACGCTCATATCTACAAGACGGCTTTTTAAATCGTTCATTTCTTCTTCAAAATGTCTCATAAATCCTCCTCATATATATATAAATCGGCAAATGCCGCAGCCAAATAAAAAATCAACGTTTACATAATCCGCCGCTTTGCGCTATCCAAACCTGCCCGTAACATAATCCTGCGTGTCTTTTTTTGAAGGGTTAGTAAAAATTTTTTCGGTTTCGTTAAACTCTATAAGCTCGCCCAAAAGCATAAACGCCGTATCGCGCGAAACTCTTGCCGCCTGCTGCATATTGTGCGTTACTATAACTATCGTATATTTTTCTTTAAGCGCAAACATCAGCTCTTCTATGCGCTGAGTAGCCACAGGGTCTAAAGACGAGCAAGGTTCGTCTAGTAAAATTATCTGCGGTTTCACCGCAATAACGCGCGCAATGCAAAGCCTTTGCTGCTGTTCAAGAGTTAAATCTAAAGCCGAACGTTTCAACTTGTCTTTTATATCGTCCCACAACAAAACGTCTTGCAAACTTTTTTGAACGGTTTCATCTATTGTTCTTTTTTTTGAAGCTATGCGGTTGACTTTAAGTCCGAAAGCGACGTTTTCGTATACTGAAATTGGAAAAGGATTAGGACGCTGAAAAACCATGCCGACATTTCTTCTTAACGCGTCTATGTCCGTTTGAGGATTATATATATTTTTGCCGTTTATAATTATTTCCCCTTGAACGCGCACGCCTTCTATGGTGTCGTTAATTCTGTTGATAGAGCGCAAAAGCGTAGATTTCCCGCACCCAGAAGGTCCTATCATAGCGGTAATTCGTTTTTCGGCAATTGAAATATTAATATTTTTTAAAGCGTGAAAATCTGTATAATAGAGATTAAAATTTTTTATGTCTATATTTGACAATTGTTTACTCCCCGCCCTCAAGCAACTTGTATTTGTTGTGTTAAACTTAAATATTTTTCTTTTATT
>JAISLV010000061.1 GCA_031277075.1 Endomicrobium sp.
CGCTTTGTTATTGCCATTGATATGCTCAATTCAATCTTGCGTTAAAACTGAAAATATCGTCAATACTGAACAACGTCAAGCGTATTATCGCGCTTTGTATTGCGGCGAGAACATTGAAATTGACGGTATGCCGAAAGAAAAAATATGGCAGAAAGCCGCGTGGTATCCTATAGACCAATGTTATTTAGGGACGCCTTCGTACAGTTATAGCGGCAGGTTTAAAGCATTGTGGAAAGACTATTATATTTTTCTTTTAGTTGAAATAACTGACAATAATCTTACAAATTTTCTTAAAGAAGGGTTTGAAAATTATTGGCAAGGCGACTGTATTGAAATTTTTATAGATGAAGATCGCTTAGGCGGACAGCATTTGCAAAACAATAATGCTTTTGCATACCACTGTATGCACACAGGCGAGGTTATAGATATTGCTTTTGACGGTCAAGCAAAAATATTCCCAAATTCCGTCAATTATAAAGTATCGCGCGACGGCAATAAATATTTGTGGGAGATGGAAATAACGGTTTATGGAAATAAATATAATGCCGCCGCCGCGTCAAACGAAAATGCGCGTATAAAACTATTCCCCAAAAAGAAACTTGGTTTTACCGTAGCTTACGGCGACAATAACGGCGTCGGCAGAGAGGCTTTTTACGGTTCAACAAAAGGACAAGGCGACAGCGGATATATAACCTCTGATAACTTTGGAACAATGGAATTGATTGAGGAATAAATCAGGGGAAAAATGTAAGTAAATATTCTAAAAATACAAGATTTAACAAAATAGGCGAATATGGAGTAGATTTAAAAAGGAGAACTTTGTTAGATATTAATGGAGTATTTTTATAAAAGTTCGTCAACTATTTTTGGCAAATCTTTATCTAAATCGCCTGTATATTTCGCGTAAGGAATTTTGAACCTATCAAGAGCCGTCTCAAATCGTCTAAAGCCGTCTTTATCTCTTAAAGCGACCCAGCTTACATTCAATTCGTCAGCTTGATTTTTATTTTGTTGAGACAAGGTATCTGCGACAAAAATGTCTGATTTTCTTGCAAATATTGCGTCGGCGCTTTCGGGGTTGCCTTTACCCATAAGTTTCACTTCGCATAGATATTTTTTGCCGTCATTGACAAGATAGAAATCAATTTCTCTATCAACTTTTTTTGTTTTATCTTTTACAAAAGTCTCTGCCTTATAATATTTCTTATCAATTTTATACAATTTGCAAAGAGCAAGCATTAAGTATTTTTCTACGCTCTTGCCTGCCGTGCTCCACAAACCGCCTCTCAACTGCGCTCTTTTGACAGCCAAAGTATTTATGATAATCAGGCTTTCGCTTACATTGAGTTCAACGCTGACGCTTTTGAGTTTTATCGTCAATATAAGTTCTATTTCTTTTTCTATTTCAACAAGAGATTGAATGCTATTATATAGCGTTTCAAAATGTTCGTTTGCCGCTTCTATAACTATGCTTCTTGCGGCAGAGCCATACATATTGCTTATTGTTTTTTTGTTTAAACCTGCATTTATTGCTATATCGTCGGCGCAAAGACTATCGTTCATAAAAGCTTTTTTATACCATTCAATAGTAATGTCTTCAGAATTTAATTTTGCAGAAACAATTTTTTTAAAAAAATTCACAGCAAACTGTAAAAATTCCGCATTTATAAGATTTACTATTTCTATACGATAATCCTGCGATTTTATGACGCGAATAATAATGTTCTTTACTATCTGGTCTGTCAGCGTCATTTGCTAACCTCTTTTCTAAATTGTTCTAATGTTAAAAATTTTGTTTTTACATTGTCAAAGAGATTTTGATTCTTATCTTTTGATTTCATATACTCAAAATATTTGTTTTCTTTTTCCGTCAAGAAAAACATCCTTTCTAACGACTTTGCTGTTTTTCCTACAGTCCCGCTTCCTGCAAAAGGGTCAAAAACCAAATCGCCTTTATACGAATAATATTGTATAACCCGCTTGCATAACTCAACGGGAAATACCGCCGAATGAACTTTGTCAAAGCAAGGGTCTATTTTCCATACATTAGTCGTTTCATATCCGTCAGCTACTTTGCTTTTCTTAACGGTTTCATAATCATAACTTCGTATATTCCAATCTAAAAGTTTTTCGGTTGATTTGCGATAAACCATTAAGTATTCGGTTATAGAATTAGGCTTATACCCTAACGGTTTTCTATGCTGCATAAAACCGCCGACTCTATTTTTAACGCTCGCCTCAGGTTTTAGCCAGATGATATCGTCAATAAATTCCCAGCCGTTTTTTACTAATAACGGGTGCAAGTCAAATGGAATGCCGTATCGCTTACTTGAATGAGCGCGACTTATACGAGGAATTATTATCGGCGAAGTATTGACTATTAAAAAGCGTCCCTCTTTTGTTATTCTATGCGTTTCAATAAAAACGTTTTCTAAAAATTCTAAATAAGCGTGATAACTCGGGTAAATGGAATAATCTCTTGCATTATAATAAGGCGGCGAAGTAAAAGTTAAATGCACGCTTTCGTCAGGAACAACTTTCAACGCCTCTAAAACATCAGCATTAATAACTACATTTTTTAAGAAGTTATATGTTTGAGTATGCGGCAATATATTTTTATTTTTATTGTCTTTTGAGAAATACTCTTTATAAATTATTGTCCTTACCATTTCGTTTGGATGATTGACGAGCGGACGCAAGTATTTTTTAACTTCATTGTCTTTTTCAAACACGAGAAGTCCACGAATAGCCTGACATACAATTTTAGGGTCTTTATCCTGTAGGAAATTAACAAGTATACGCTTGTTGGCGGGGTTTCTTTGCCTTCCTATTGACGAGACTATCTCTCTTCGAACGTTTGTATCAGTTTCATTTTTGTAAAGATTAAATAAACTTCTTATATCGCTCTTGCCGTTTAATTTCCCAATATTTTTGACGGCATTAAGCCTGACCTGCGAATGATTATGACGTAAAAGGTCATACAAAAAATTAGGATTAAAATTTTCAGGCAAATGCCCTAAACTTTCAAGTATAAAATTTATGCTTCTTACATCTCTTTGAGAATTTATAAGAGAAGAAATATCGCCGTTACCTCTATGTTTTAACTCAGTGACGTATTCTTTTGTAAGCATTGTATTTATCCGTTTTTATTATCTTAGAGACACCCTTTATATTATATCAAGCATAATATGAATTCGCAGGTAAAATGTTGCAGTCCATTTGCGAAAGGCTGCTTTGTAAAACTCACAAAATTAGAGAGCATTTTAAAAAAGTTTTCCCCTGCGCTCAATCAGTATAGATAACATTTGTATTATATAGCATCGTCTCTATATTTGTCAATAATAATGCGTTTCAAATTTTAAGCGTATAATCCTTGACGCATTTGAAAACATCCGCTTTTTTAATCTCTGTCTTTACAGAAAAGAGATAAGCAGGGAATATAATCTTTTAGAAAATCAAACATTACGGGCGCGTTTTGCTGCGCAAAGTCTTTTTGCTTACTTTTACTTTCTCTGAAATTAAATAACATATATATACGGCAAAAATCCATATCGGAACGGCTATAACCTGCTTTGCCATGCCAAGACGCGGCAAACACATAGCCGCTAAAATAAACGCTATAAAAATTAAAGTCAAATAGTTTGAAAATGGATAAAACGGCGACGGGAAAAGCGTCTTCACGTTTTCTTTTATTTTTTGCTTTTTAAATTTTATATGCGTTAAAGCTATCAACGCCCAATTTATAACAAGGCAGGCTACGACAAAACTCATAGAAATTTGGAAAGCGTCAAACCAATTGGGGATAAAATAATTCAACGGAACTACCAAAAAAGTTAAAGCCCCTGAAAACCATAAAGACGCAAAAGGAATGCCGCGCGCGTTTGTTTTTGTAAAAATTTGCGGAGCGTTTTGCTGAAGAGAAAGCCCGTAAAGCATTCTGCTGTTTGAATAGACGCAGCTATTGTAGACCGATAAAGCCGCAGTTAGAATAATAAAGTTCAAAGCCCAAGCGGCGTATTTAAAGCCGATTTTATCAAAAATCATAACGAAAGGACTGTCTGTAGGCGCTAAATTGCTCCAATGGTAAAGCGACAAAAGCACGGTAAGAGTTCCAATGTAAAAAACTAAAATACGAAATATCACCTGATTTACGGCTTTGGGAATTGTTTTTTGAGGCTGGTCGGTTTCAGCCG
The DNA here is from genome assembly GCA_031277075.1 of Endomicrobium sp. Classification (GTDB taxonomy): domain Bacteria; phylum Elusimicrobiota; class Endomicrobiia; order Endomicrobiales; family Endomicrobiaceae; genus JAISLV01. The sequence continues at coordinate 4,194 of JAISLV010000061.1, forward strand.
CAGCGATGCCTACAAGTTCTAGCCCTCCAAAAGCGAAAGTTATTATAGGAATAGCCGCAATTAAGCCCATAATTCCATATGGTAAAAATCCGCTGTAAGAAACGTCGCCGAGATGTTTGCCTATAGAGGCGGCTTGCCAGAGATTTTTAAACGTAGCGCCGTCTACAAGAGACGGCTGTAAAATGAGAATATATAAGCCTGTTATTATCATCGCGCAGATAGCCGCGATTTTAATTATTGAAAAAGAAAACTCCATTTCTCCATATGCTCTTACCGCAGTCATATTTACCGCGTTAATTAAAGCGAAAAATAATAACGCGCTTTGCCAAGTGGGCAAAGACGGGAACCAATACTGCATATACGCCGCTATTGCCGTAAGTTCTGAAATTCCAACCATAACGTATAAAATCCAATAATTCCACCCCGCTAAAAAGCCGGGAAAAGTTCCCCAATATTTATAGGCAAAATATCCAAAAGATCCCGCCATAGGCTCTTGCGTATCCATTTCGCCAAGCTGGCGCATAATTGAAAACACTAAAATTCCCGCAATAAGGTATCCTAAAATTACGGCGGGCCCTGCGGAAAAAATTGCGCTTCCCGTCCCTAAAAACAAGCCCGTCCCTACCGCTCCTCCAAGCGCGATAAACTGTATATGCCGGTTTTTTAATTTGCGTTTTAAAGCGCTTGGCTGCGGTTCTTGCATAAACTTCCCCTTTAAAATATTTAGCTATTTTACAAAATTTTTTATCAAACTTGCCAAGAGCGGCGTCTCTAAAAACCCTAACGCCGGGTTTTGTCTTGCGCCTTGAGACATTGTCTCTGCGGATTGTTGCATCAGAAAATTTGTCCGTCCTTGCTCTTATGACGCGGCTTGCATTTTCTCCTTTGACCTGCCGCAAAATTTGCGGCAAGCACAAACATTATAGGTTTTTAGAGACACCCATTGTTGATTGACTGATAGAAGTAAAATATACTATCGCGTTTTTTTGATAATTTTTTAAGCTGCGATATATCAGAATTAGGTCTTTGAAAGAAAGAAATGCAGTTTTTTAAGGGGTTGACGATAGGTATCGGTAAGAATAAGCTATTTTAAACTTTCGGCGTTTCTTTGTCTAAAGAGTCATTAAGAAAATCGCCGCCGTTATTATGAGGTCTAAACTGAAATTGAGATAATAGTAATGCTCGTCGTCTACATATCGGTATCCTACTTCGGCAAATGTGTCAAAACGAAGGCTTGATTTCTCTCTGCCTACATAAACAAATCTCCAGCCTGCGCTAAGAGCTATATCCGACGTATCAAGCAAACCGTTTTTATCGTAAGTAAAATAGTTAATAGACGCAAAAGGAACCATCATTGCGGTTTTTTTGGATTTTGGGAAAGGGTTCCAGTAAATGTCGGCGTTTAATATGCTGATATCTTCAACAGAGCGGTTTTTTTCTCCAAATGCCATAAAATGAAACGGGCTTAATTTCAAGCCCAAATTTGTGCGC
>JAISLV010000075.1 GCA_031277075.1 Endomicrobium sp.
AAAGCGAAATTAACAATGAAGAGAGAAAATCTTTAGTTTGGGATTTAAAAAACCAAAGCGGAACGCAAGTAGCCCCCGGAATATATTTTGCCGTAATAGACACCCTAACGCAAGGAAAAACAGTAAAAAAAATAGCCGTGCAGAAATAAGTCTTGTAATTTTCAGTTCCCGCTTATTTGCTTTTGTCCGCCATTAATTCCCCTTTAATAAAATGGAAATATGGCAAAGGCAACGGCAGATTCTGAAATAAATTCAGAATGACGACAACGGCTCGCGCCGTCGATAGCCTCTTTGTTGTCACCCTGAATTCATTTCAGGGTCTGCCTTTGCCGTTAGTAGTTGTCTTTGTCGTTGCTTAGCCGCCTAGCCGCTTAGCTGCGTCTTTGTTCTTTGCCGTTTTTCATTTTCAGAATTGACAAAAAAACTCCCGTCTGGTTTGACGCCAAACGGGAGTTTTTTATATACGATTATTTTAAAGGCAGTTTGTTAACCTATTTTTACGCCGAGATAAACAGCTATTGTTGAATACGTTGCGTCATAACTTTTTGGATCGCCGCTTTCCTTGTACGAAAGGGTATTAATAGAATATGCGGCTTCAACAAATAACGCGCCTATACAATATCCTGCCGAAATTCCCGCGTAAAGCCCGCCCGAAGACGTTCTTATAAAGGTTACATCGTTCATAAAAGTCGAATATCCTAACTTTGCCGTCGCAAAAGGGTAATTATTTTCTAGCCCTTGAAGAGGCATACGCACTTTTACAGCGGCGTAAAAAGGAATAAAAGACATTTTTCCTTTCAATAGCGGATCGTCGTCCGTTCCTTTGAATTTTCTCGGCAAATCGTAATTTATTCCTCCGCCGATAGCTACAATATTGTTAAGATATTTGAAATATTCAATGCCCGCTGAAACTCCGGGATTTGTATTTTCGTCGCCTACGTCGTCAGACCAGTCTCCCTGCGGCTGAACTCCGGTCTTAATAATAAATTCTTGGTCTTCTCTGGCTCTTGCAAAACTCAATGCCGAAACTAGACACATTACCGCTAAAACCGCTAAAATTTTTTTCATTTTCTATCCGCTCCTTTTTTTAACGACAATAATTTAAGCGCGCAACGCCCGCCCTAAAACAAGCAAACTTACGAAATCTTTCAAAGGTTTTTGCTATAATGGTTCAATTATATAAAAATCTTTTTAAAATTACACGTTTTGATTTGGAGCGAAAATGCTTTCTTCTACAATTTCTGCCGCAGTCAACGGCATAGACGCAAACATTATATCCGTTGAAACCTATATATCTTCAGGTCTTCCCATGTTTTCTATAGTCGGCTTGCCCGACGCCGCCGTTAAAGAATCGCGCGACAGAGTAGTTGCGGCTTTAAAAAATTCAGGCTTTGATTTTCCTTCTAAAAAAATCACTGTAAATCTTGCGCCTGCAGACATTAAAAAAGAAGGCGGAAGTTTTGATTTGCCCATAGCTTTGGGCATACTTGCCTGCTGCGGAAAAATCAATTTTGAAACGCTTAAATCTTTTTGCTCGGCGGGCGAACTTTCTCTTGACGGGAAAATAAGAAAAGTGAAAGGCGTTTTGAATATGGCTTTAAGCCTAAAAAATTTTAAAGTCAAAAATTTTATCGTGCCGTTTTTAAACAGGCGCGAAGCCGCCGCGGTAAACGAGCTAAATATTTATCCTTTTAAAACTTTGGCGGAAACCGTCAACTTTCTAAACGGGGCGGCGGTAGAACCTTTTAGCAGCCAAGACGTGTTACAAAATGTTCAAGACGGACATTTGGCGCAAGAATACGATTTTAGCGAAATTAAAGGGCAGCAATATGCAAAGAGAGCTGCGGAAGTAGCCGCAGCGGGCGCGCATAATATGATAATGTCTGGTCCTCCGGGTTCGGGCAAAACAATGATAGCAAAACGCATACCCGGCATTTTGCCGCCTTTAGAATACGAAGAATCTATAGAAACTACAAAAATATGGTCTGCCTGCGGCAGAAGTTTTGCGGGCGGGCTGATAAAAGAAAGACCGTTTAGAAGTCCTCATCACACGGTTTCTGCGGCGGCTTTGGCGGGCGGAGGAAGTTATCCTAAACCCGGCGAAGTAAGCCTTGCGCATAACGGAGTTTTGTTTTTAGACGAGTTTGCAGAGTTTCGGCGAGACGCTTTAGAAATTTTGCGGCAGCCTTTAGAAGATAAACAAATAACAGTTTCGCGCGCAAAAAACAGTCTTGTTTTTCCCGCTTCTTTTATGCTGGTAGCCGCTATGAACCCTTGCCCGTGCGGAAATTTTGGGAATCCTTTAAAGCGATGCGTTTGTTCTCCTTTACAAATACGGAAATATAAGAACAAAATTTCAGGTCCTCTTTTGGACAGAATTGATATTTGCCTAGAAGTTCCTGCGGTAAAAATTTCAGAACTTACTAGCATGCAAGACGGCGAAAGTTCCGCAAGCATTAAAGAGCGCGTAGTAAAAGCTAGAAAAATTCAAAATGAAAGGTTTAAAGGCTTAAAAATTTTTACAAACGCTCAAATGCAAAGCAAAGACATAAAAAAATATTGCATTGCAGAAAGCAAAGCGTTGGAACTTTTAAAAAACGCCGTTGAAAAATTAAATTTTTCGGCGCGTTCTTACGATAAAATTTTAAAAGTTGCAAGAACAATAGCCGATTTAGCCGCAAGCGAAATAATAAAGTCCGCGCATATTGCCGAAGCCGTGCAGTATAGAGCTTTTGACAGGGAGATAGAAAATTAAATGAAAAAATATTTAAAAGAGTTTGAAAAACTTGTGGGCATAATGGCAAAACTCCGCTCAAAAAACGGCTGTATGTGGGATAGAGAACAAACTCATAAATCCCTTATAAAGCATTTAATATCAGAAAGCAGAGAAGTAAAACTTGCGGTAGAAAAAAACGATATGGAAAATCTCAAAGAAGAGCTTGGCGACATTTTGCTTCAAGTAATTTTTCACGCGCAAATAGCCAAAGAGCAAAAGACGTTTAATATTTCAGACGTCGTCTCTACTTTAAATAAAAAGTTAATCCGCAGGCATCCTCATATTTTTGGGAATTATAAAGTTAAAAACACGCAAGACATTATAAAAATGTGGGACGAAATAAAAGCTAAAGAGAAAAAACAAAAAAACTATGGAAACGCTAAACATTGACGGAATTGAAATTTCTGTAAAGAGAAAAAAAATAAAAAATCTCTACATCAGAATGAACTCGTCTAGCGGAAAGTTTGAAGCTAACGTATCTTACAGCATGCCGTTTGCCGATGTAGAGAATTTCTTGCGTTCAAAAGTAAAATGGCTAAAGAAACATAAAAATTTGATTGAAAGACGGACGGCGGATATTTCGCAAAATAACTATGCAGACGGCGAAAACATTCTTCTTTTTGGCGGCAAACGGGTTCTGCGCGTTTTTGACTGCGAAGGCGCTCCGAAAATTTTTTCCGACTGCGGCGCGATAGAGTTGCATGTCAACTCTTTAGCAAGCAAAGAATATCGGAAAAAAGTTTTAGACGCTTTTTATAAAACCGAGCTTGAAAAAGTTGTTCCCGCATTTATAAATAAATGGCTTTTACAATTAAATATTAAAATTGCAAGCTCTGTTTTTGATAAAGCTGAACATTCTTGCGGCGGCGGAAAATTTAGAAAGCTTGTCTGCCCTTCATCTGATATTGAAAAAGTTGAAGTATCCATTGCAAGAGAACCTATTGTAATCTATAAAAGAATGAAAAGCCGATGGGGGATATGCAGTATTTCTGAAGGAAAAATTACTTTAAATACTGAACTTGCAAAAAAGACGCTTCGCTGCGTAGAATACGTAATCGCGCACGAACTTCTGCATTTAAAAGAAAGGAAGCACAATAAAAGTTTTAAAGATTGCATGAAGAAACTTTTCCCAGATTGGAAAACGCTTGAAGAAGAGCTGAAAATTTTATGAAACGCTTTGCGTTAATCATTATTTTAGCGGTTGTATTTTTTGTCCGACCGGGGGACGCGTCGGAATTTCTTACGGATTCTCTAACTGAGGCAAAACCTGTAAAAATCGGCGATAAAATTATAGTCGCGGGATTTTATTTTAAAGACGGTTCCGATAAAATAGACGCAAATTTAAAAAAATATTTGAGAAGCGTCTCTTTAGAACTTAAAAAAATAAAATTTAACAAGCTGTACGTAGACGGATACACGGACAATTTAGGCGGCAATGCGCAAAATAACAGGCTTTCGCGCAAAAGAGCCGCCGCCGTAAGACAAGAACTGATAAAAAACGCCATACCCGCAAAAAAAATTCAGGCAAGAGCCTACGGTTCGTCAAATCCCATAGCCCAAAACAATACCAAAAACGGACGCATTCAAAACCGCAGAGTTGAAATACTTGTCAGGTAGCGCCTGCCGCCCAAAACGCGCGGAGAGATTTCTTTAAAATTACTGCGCAGAATTTACTAAAAACAAATTGATACAAGCGGCTATTTTTTTGTAATATTTATCTTATAGACATCCATAAGGAAACGCGGTATATGAAAAAAATTTTAAGCGCGGCGGCGATTATTTTTGTTTCGTCTAATTTGTCTGCCGCAGATTTGTCCTTGCAAGACGCTTTGCGCGCGGCTTTAGAAAATCATCCAAAAATTATGCAGGCAAAACAAAATTACGAAAAAGCGTCGTATCAGGCGTCTGCGGCTAAAGCCGCCTATTTGCCGCGCGTTGACATTACGGCTCTTGCCGTAAAAATAAACGAGCCTATAACGCTTGATTTGAATAATATACGTTCCGCAATAATTAAAGCCAGCGCCGCTTCTTACGCCGCTTCAGGCGGGGCAAACCCTTCGGCTTTTACCGCCGGGCTTGAAAGTCAAACGCCCTTTTTTGAAAAAAAAATCGTTGACGACGCTATTGCGCGGGCGGTTGCGACTTTCGCGCAGCCTATATTTACGGGTTTTAAAATATCCGCAAACGCGGCTGTAAAAAAACTTGAAAAAGAAGCCGCGCGGATATTGTTGCAGAACGCTAAAAATTCCGTCAGCGCGGAAGTTATAGAAGATTATTACCGAACAAAACTTGCCTATCAAATTGTAAAAATACGAAACGATTTGCAAAACAATATAGAAAATCACGCCGTCAACGCAAAAAAACTTTTTAGCAGCGGAATAATTTCAAAAGCGAATCTTTTAAGATACGAAGTGGCTTTAGCCGAAGCGAAAAAGGACTATCAAAAATCCGTTATGGACGCCGAACTTGCCGCCGCGCTTTTATTAAATTCCGTAGGAAACGACGCCGAAAATAAAGAGCTTTCTTCCCCGATGGAAATATTGCGCGAGCTTGACGATAAAGCCGTTTATGAAAAAAAAGCCGAAAATAATTGCGCCTTGAAATTGCTTGAAGCGAAAAAAGAGATGTTAGAACAAAAACGCAAAGCGGCTTGGGGAAACCTCTTGCCCGCCGCGGCGGTCGCGGGACAATATCAAATTCTGCAAAACAATCTTACTATTGCCGAACCCGAGTGGGCTTTGGGAATTACGGTCTCAATGAACGTTTTTGGCGGGGGGAAAGATTACAATGAAATAAAAGCGTCTTACGCGGAAATTTCAGCAGTCAACGCGGAAATTTCAGCCGCTAAAAAATTTATAAATACGGCTGTGAAAAATTTTTACAATCGCTGCTTAAACGCAAAGCGTGAATGCGAGGCTTTAGACAGCGCGCGCGAACTTGCTTTAGAAAATTTAAAATTGTATTGCGCTTCTTTTAAAGAAGGGCTTGCCACTTCGCTTGAAGTCGTAGACGCGGAGCTAGCCCTTGCCAAAATTAAAGCCGACAGAGAAAAAGCCGTTTTTGAGTATAATTCGTCTTACGCAAACCTTTTGAGTTTGTGCGATATGCAAATGGAAGAATAAAAAGCGATTGATTTCGGAGGAAAGATGAAGTTTATAAATTTATTTTTAGCTCTTGCATTATCCGCAGGCTTTTTTTCCTGCGGCGGCGATAAGAATATTATAGCGGGCGAAATTGACGCTTCAGAAATTGACGTGGGAGTTAAAGTTCCCGGAAGGATAGCCGAAATTTTTGTAGACGAAGGCGAAAACGTTAAAAAGGGACAGATTTTAGGAAGGCTTGAGGGCAAAGAGCTTGACGCGAAACTTAAAACGGTTGACGCGGCTTTAAAAGAAGCGCAGGAACAGTTTTCGCTTGCTCAAAAAACGTTTGAGCGTATCAAAAATTTATACGAAAGCGGCGTTGTGCCAAAACAGCAGTTTGACGAAACCGAATACAAATACGCCGCCGCGCGCCAAAAAGCGGCTGCGGTAAAAGGGCAAAAGGACGAAGTTTTAGCGTATTACGAAGAGCTTACTCTTACCGCGCCGATAGACGGGGAAATCGTTCAGATAATTTCTAATGTCGGGGAACTTGTTTCTGCGGGGTATCCGATAATCACAATATTAAATCCGTCTGATAAATGGGCTGTGTTTAATATACGCGAAGACAAACTTGCAGACGTCAAAAAAGGCGCGGCGTATAAAGTTTTTATTCCCGCTTTAAACGCTGACTACGAAATGAAAGTCGCATATATCGCGCCGCTAGGGTCGTTTGCTTCGTGGAAGCCCGCAGCGCACGGCGGAAATTACGATTTAAAAACTTTTGAAGTTCGGCTGAAAAGCAAAGAGCAAATTGAAGATTTAAGACCGGGAATGACGGCAATTATTGACGGTATAAAATGAGAAATTTAGGAACGGGAATTTTTGCAAATGAAAAATATTTTGCGCATTATCGTCAGGGAAATACGTTTTATCGCGGCAAGCAAGCTGTATATTCTCGCTTTGCTAGCTTTTCCTATAATTGATTGTCTGTTTCTTGGCGGAATTTACATATCGGGCAGTCTTACGGAACTTCCTATTGCCGTAATTGACCAAGACAATTCTAAAATATCGCGCAATATCGTCCGCTATTTTGACGCTTCGCCCGATATGGAAATAAAATACAGACTTTCAAACGTTTCCGAGCTTGAAGATTTATTTGCAAGACAAAAAGCGTTTTTGGGAATATACATACCGAAAGATTTGCAAAAAAACATTAAAAGGCAAAAACCGCAAAAAATTCCCGTATATATAAATTCTTCAAATTATATAGCGGGAAATTTGCTTGATTCCGACGTTTCAACTATTATAGCCGTAATCGGCGCGGGCGTTAAGCATACCGCGCTTATGAAAAGAGGCTTTTCTTCAAAACAAGCTATGGAAACGGTTTTGATTGTAAAAAACGAAAGCGAAAAACTTTTTAATCCCGCGTTAGATTACAATTTGTATCTTACGCCCGGTCTTTGGCTTTCGGTAATTCAGCAGCTTTTAATTTTAGCGGGCGTTTTGACGCTTGCCACAGAATACGATTTTAAAAGATTGCGGACTGCGCTTAAAATCGCGCGCGGGTCTTTGCCTGCGGCATTGATAAAAGTTTTCGCCGCAAAAACCGTTATTTATATGTGCGCCGCTTATATCCATTTTGAAATTCTCTACAGGATAATTTTTCCTTTATTTAAAATACCAATCGCTTATTCGGCAAGCGCGGCGGCGGCTTTAAGCATGTGTTTTGCTTTCGCCTGCATTTCTTGCGGATTGCTGTTAGCTTCTGTTTTAAAAACGCGGCTTGACGCTTTAAAAGGCTGTCTTTTGATTTCCGCGCCCGCTTTTCTTCTTTCGGGCTACACTTGGCCTTTGGAACAAATGCCCGTTTTGCTTCAAAAAATTATGCAGTTAATACCGCTGGCGCCTTTTCTTAAAGGTTTTACAAAAATATATAACCAAGATTTAGGAATAACTTTTTCGGGGGAATTTGCGGCTCATTTGCTGGTTTTGGGCAGCGCGTATTTTGCCGCGGCGTATTTGATAATGCTTTTGAGAATGCGGCGGCAAAAGAAGATAAGTATTTTTAAACGCGGCGGGGAAATAAAAAATTTCCAAAGCGTCCGCTCTTAATCGCTACGCATTATAGGTTTTTAGAGACATCCTTTTGCTCTATACGGCAAGCGCATAAAAAATATTTACAAGCGGCAACGCGGCATAATATTCCGTCTGAAAAGCAAGCCGTCCTTTTTAAAAAAAGGCGAATTTATTATGGTTTTAGAGAGACGCTTTTTTGGATTTGGGGCGTTAATCGTTAAAATAGTCGAATAGGCGTTTGAAGTTTATATTGTCTTTTTTTACTTGCGCGTATTTATCGTATAGAGCTTGTTTAGACTGTATCAGCGTTTGGGATTTTATGCCGTATTCCAAAGCCATAGACGCTTCAATATAAGCGCAAAATTTATCGCACATTTCGGTGAGCGCGCCGTCAACGGCGTTGAATTTGTCGTCGTTGTAATCGCCCGCGCTTTTAACTCTTACGGCTTTTGCGTTTTCTATTATTTTATCCGAAAACTCGTCTTGTATAAAATACTGCATTTCCGCGCGCCAATTTTCTGGTATTAAAGGCAAAATCCTTTCTTCAACTTGTTTCGTTTCGTAGACTTTTATAATTTCCTCCAGCCCGCTTATTGAAGATTTTATCGGTCTTACGATGTCTTTTGTAAGAATTTCGGGCAAATCGTGGAAAAGCGCGGAATAAAAATTATTGTAAAGCCTGCGCGCAGCCGCGCCGTTTTCAAGCGAAAAAATATAAGAAAAAATAGCTACTGTAAACAAATGTCCTAACACTGTGGTCTTTGGTATTCTAAAGGCTTGCGCCCATCTCTGTTGAAACCGCAGCTGCCCGCAGAGGTCTAAAAATCCGTAATATTTCTTGTTTATCATCAGTTTTCTTATGCCCGCTAAATCGTCAAAAGACGCTATCGTTTCGTCTATTTCCTGTTTAGTTTTTTCTATTCCGTAGAGCATAGCGTTCCACGGGTAAATTATGCCGAACTCCCATTTAGTAGACAGACAATGCGCCGCTTTCAAAATACGCTTTTCGTTTTGCGCGTATAAAGGGTTTAAAAAATATTCTTCAAACCGCTCTTTTATTCCGCCCGAAAGAGCGGACAAATCTTCGTTTAAGTTTCCCAGTACCCAGTTGTTTAACTCTTTTTCTTTTTTAGACATAAGCTCGTGGAAAACTTCAGGTTTTAAATCGGTAAGCATTATTCTTTGAAAAAATTCAAAAATGCCGCCCTCAATAAGTTTTTGCCAATTAAACGGCTTGCCGTCTTCTTCTTCAAATTTTGCAACTATATAGGCGATTATCATTTTGTGGGCTTGTTTATCAAGCTCAAAAAAGTCAAACGGGCGTATATGGTCGTTCCACCTTAAAATGTTTGCCGCAGAAAAAATCCGTAAAATCAATTCTTTAGTTATCATTATTTCTCCTCGTTTTTATAGATAAGCATACCAAAAACAAACAAACTATGTAAAATACAAAACAAAAACCCGCCCATATAAGCGTTTGCTAAATTGTCAACATAAAGCCCTTGTATAAACTTGTCTGCAAAATACAGCGTATACGAGCAAATGACAAAAATAAAATATTCCGGCATAATCCCATTGGCAAACGCAGCGGCAAGTTTATCGGCGTCTTCGGAATTAGCAATAAGAATTTTTACCACATGGTTTAATGCGGCGATAATAAAAGCCGCTATAGGGAAAAACGTCCAAGCTAAAAAAAATTGCAGACGGACGCCGGGAGTTAATTTTACCGCAATAAAAAGCATAACAATCGCCGCCGCCCAATGCCGAAAAATAACAGCCGCTTCATAGAGTATTTCTTGTAATTTTAGTAATTGCTTTTTCTTCTTCTTATATTTTACAGGGAGATAGTCGTCTCTATAATAAGAGCCGATGCGGCACGTATATGTTTCTTCTTCTTTTGTCTCATATAACAAAGAAGAGACGCAGACTTTAGACATATTAGAGCCTGTCGTATAGAACAATGTAAACAGAGCCGACGCGCAAAAAACAAGTATAAAACAGGCTGTGCCATGTCTCTGAAAAAGACTATTCGCAAAAAATCCGTCCGCATATTTAGAAGCAAAATAAATTGAAAAAAAGCAGACTATAAAAGAAAAAGCGGACAATATATAATGCGTCGCGTCAAAAGAGATTTTACGTCTAATTAACGCCAAATGCAGAAAAAAATTTGAACCCGCAACGACAAAAGCTAATATTGACAAAACCGATAAAGCTGAAAATGTCCCTATATAGAGAATCGGCGCGGCGCAAAAAAACAGAAACAAAGCCGTCAAATATCGCTTAACAAAGGTCGCGGCATAATCTGCGGTTTTTTCTAATGTCGCCGAAATTTTCATTGTTTATTTTGCTCCGACTAAAAATCTTCTAAAATTATAGCAAATGCGTAGTATTAGAATCTTTGTCTTTTTTGCCCGCGTCTGCATTTACGCGGACATTTCTGTTATTAACGGCGAATATAACGCTGAACGCGCTGAAAATTAAAGCTCCCCAAAACGCGCTCATAAAATCTTTAATATAAAATCCGTCTACGATTTTTGACGTCAAATACATCAAAAGAGCGTTGATAACTAAAATAAAAAGCCCGAGCGTTAAAACGTTTATCGGAAAAGTGCAAAAAATAAGCAGCGGTCTTACAAAAGCGTTTAACGCCGTAATTACAAAAGCCGACGCGGCTAAAACGCCGAAAGTTTTAATCTCTATATTCGGCATTATTTTTGCCACAATAAAAAGTATCAGCGCGTTAAGTATTATTTTTGTCATAAAACTTGCTATTGAATTTGCGGCTCTTTGAGCCGTTGGGTTTTGATTTCTCATTTTTTTAATTTGCTCCAATTAAAATAGACAAAAATTCTTCCGAAATTTTTATTGTCGACGTCGTAGCGCGAATATTTTTGCCTAATTTCTTTTTGATTTAAAAATCTAATTACTTTTTCTTTTAAAGCGCCCGACCCTTTGCCGGGTATTATTTCAATAAAATCAAGTTTTTTAGCCCAAGCGTCGCTTATTATTTTGTTTAGCTCGGCGTCTATTTGAAAGCCTTTATTGAAAATGGGGTGCAAATCAAGTTTTTTAAAAGACATAAAATCCATATTTTATAGCGGAATTGTTTTTTCGCGCTCAAAAACGCGCCCTAAAAAATAAAACTCAGCGCAAAGCCCGCCGCGCGGCGCCATAATTTCATTATATCAAACTCCGCTTGCCCAAAAAAACGCCGCGTCTGAAAACAAAGCCTTTAACCGCTTCTATAAAGTCGTCAAAATCGGCGTTAAACGCAAAACTTTACGCGGAATCTTTTTTTTAATTCTTTCCAATCAAAATAAATAAAAATTGTTCCGCAAAATTCGTCGACGTCGCAGCGCGAATATTTGTGTTTTATTTCTTTGCGATTTAAGAAACTAGTTACCTGCTCTTTTATTTCGCTTGCGTAGGAAATATGCGGAGGCGTTATTTCAACGCAATCAAAATTTTTATTCCAAGCATGTTCTATTATATTTTCAATATCATAGCCGCTAATTTCCACTTGATATGCGCTAACTTCAACTTTATATGGCGTATCGTCTTCTTTTAAAGGCATAAATTTCCCTTTTTACGAATTTTATAACTCATATTAATTAATTGCAGGAGTTTAAGCCGCTTGTAAAATTGCGTTTATACGGTCGGTATTTGAAATATTCAACAGTTCGTCTACATTCGGCGTTTGCTTGCCGTTATCTGCAAAAGCGGGCGGCAGTTCGTCGGACGCGGCTGAAACGTTAGTAAAAACATTTCTGTCAAATATTTCTTCAAAATCTACGCGCGTTAAATTAATTTGCTGGGCAAGGTTTGCTTTACGAGCCATCTGAGCAAAAGATTGCGCGTCAAAAAGTATATTTGAAACGTTTGTTTGGGAAACGGAGTTTATAAACTCGCGGAAATCTTCATAACTTACATTTGTAAAATCCATATCAAAAAAATCGTTTTGCGAATACTCTTTATAAGTAAAATCGCTTAAAACTAAAGAAAAACCTAAATTCCTTATTGTTGCAATAAATATTTTGTCTTGCAATAAACTTTGATCTATACTAATTGACGCGTCCGTTTGTTTTTCTGCCGCAATGCTTTCAAGCGACTTAAGTATTTGTTCTTTGTCTAAATCGCCGTATCTTATAATCAAATTTTTTACGCTCTTGTTTTTTGCCAAATCTTTTATAAAAACTTCGGAACTTTGTTTAAAGTCAACGCCGATATTTAACGATATGTATTTGTCTCTAAACAAATTTGACAGTTTTTTTATATCTGAAGCGTTTATCTTATCGCTCTCAACGGATAAAAAAACCTCGTCGTAAAAAGAGTTTTTCAATAGCCGTTTAATCTGTTTTACGCCGTTCATTTTAAACTTTGCAATAACTCTTTTATTTTTGTCTGCGGCTAAAGCGTTTAAATATCGTTCTGCTTTATAGACGCCGTCTTGCGAATCTTGTAAAACCATTGAATCGTCAAAACTTATGTCTTTAAACTTTATATCACCCAAAGGTTTATTAGAAGAATATATCTTTTTTACCGCGTCTAAACTCTCTTTATCGGGCGATAAAAAATGCGAGCCGCATAAAAGAAGTTTTATCTTTTTTAACGCTTCTTTAAGAGCTTCGTCTTTTTGCCGTTTGGATAAATCTCCGTTTGAAGAATTGACATAAAAATGCAAAACGCCGTTTTCAAAGCCGGCGTAAATGGAAAAAACGGCGTCTATTGCGTCAACGCTATATTTTGTTAGGAACTTTCCTTTTTTGGAATCGTCCATTGCTATCGCAACATTATTAAATCCTTGTTTAAGCAATTGCGAAGCCGTTTTTAGCGCAAAATTTTTGTCTTGCGAAAGCCAATAAATAGTTTTTTTAGCGGAATTTCCATAGTAGGCGATATTGTCGCGCATTTTTTTTGAAAGCGGAGTTTTATTTACTGAAGAATCAAAAATAAAAGGAACTAGTATGCTTTGAATAATATTAAGAGAGCTTAAAGCGGCAATAAATATAAAAGTAGCAAGCGGCAAAGAAAGAATTATTGAAAGCGTCAACATAGAAGCAGCCAGAAAAAACCACAAAACGCTTGCTCTATGCTGAATTTTTAAATCGGTAGTAATATTTTTTGCGACGTCGGCTATTTTTCTTTCTTCTCCTTTTCCGACTTTTGTCGCGCCGAAATTTTTTTCTCTTCCCAGCAAGCGGTTTAGCGTTCCCACTACGGAATTATGCATAACGCCTACGTTAAAAATTGCTTTTTCAATAAGCGCGGGAAAAAGCGCGCGCCATATTACAGGCAGTCCTTGCCCTTTATTTTTTTTTAAAATTTCGGCTATAGATGGAATGTTTACGGCAAACATCGTAAAAAGCATAAGCGGCACAAAGTCAAAAGTAAAAAGAAACGGAAAAAAAGGCGTTAAAAGCGTTAAGAAAATTAAAGCCGTTATCAGCACGGGATACAAAAACATTATAAAACCCATAGTCAAATTCATCTTTGAAAAAAAGTCTAAATGTTTTGCCGTAAGAATGTTTTTATATAGAGGAGTAAAAATCCCTTTTTTAAACCATTCTTTCATCGGATTAAGCCATAATTCCGTAGTTCCATAGCCAAATTTTGACATTTGAGCTATGGCTTCCACAGGCTGCTCGGGCATTCCTTCCCCAAACAGCATCGTTGATTCCAAATAAATGTTTAACATCATATTCAAGGCTTTTAGAGGGTAGCGGTTTTGAGCTTTTACCGTCTTTAACAATTCTGTAAATTCCTTTTTTGAATAGCCGAAAACCGCAAGTTTTTCCGCTATCTCTTCAAACGAAAAACTCGTCTCCGGCAAATCAATATTATTTTCTAAAGCGTAGGCGCGAAGCTGCCGCATATTTTTTACAACAAGCTCTTCAAAAGTTATATGTTTGTATTGTATTTGTTTGCCGTGATAATTTTTACTCGTTACCTCGTCTTTTACCGTAACCATTTTCATAATCATAGCGAAATCTTCGGCGACATTGCTTTCAGACCACAACCCCGATTTTTCAAGCGCGTTTTTACGTATGAACCCATTGTGTCCTAAAAATTTTACAAAACCGTTTCTAGCGTCAAAGGGAACTACATATTTCCAAAGAAGAGACCCTTCTTGAGAACGAAGTTTAGAAGTTATCGTTTCATCGGGATTGTTTATAACGGTTTGATTTTGAGTGTACCCTAAAGACGGGTCAATCGCAAACTCCGTCATAGAGGCTAGTATTGCGTTTGGAGGAACGGTGGAATCTTTATCCAAAAGCAAAATGACGTCGCCGACAACGACATTGCCTGATATATAAGTATTTTCAAAAATCGGCGTATTGTTTATTCGCCGTTTTTTTACGGTTTCAAGCGCGTCTTCGTAAGACATTCCGCTTTTTATAAGTTCTTCTAATATCTTGTTTATCATTAAAGAATGATTTAAATTGCTTGCCTTTTTGAATAATCCTCTTCTTTCAAATACTCCCCAAGAAGTTTTCATTTTATGCGAGGGTCTTGCTATAAAACCTATATTGTGCCGCTTGTAAAATGAAATTCTATCTCGCGTTTGAGCTTCGTTTTCCGTTAAAGGCTCTCCGTTTTGAATTTTGCGCTCTATTGCGGACAAAGTCCCGTCTATATTGTTATTGGCAAAAACCATTAACCCGTCGTCGCTAACGACAATATTTGCGTACTCCCCGCCGGCTTTTTTGTTGTATCTATCTCTTGCTTCTATAGCGTATTCTAGCGTCCGTTTAATTACAGACCAAGGCTCGTTGTATACGGGGATAGAAGTAGTTTGTTTTAAATATTTGGCGTCTTTAGGCATTTCTTTAATTTGAGAAGAATAGTCTTGCGATTCATAAAATTGTCCGTCTTTTTCCATTAAAATATAAATTGAAAGAACCAAAGCTTGTATCACTGGAATGAACATCAATATTAAAAGCGGATACAAAAACAGCGCATAAGGAACGCCCCAAAATAAATCTTTAAGCAGCAAAAGCGCAGAAAACGCCAAAACTGCTTTAAAAATATCTTTAAAATAATTATTTCCATTAAAAACGGGAAATAGCCCTTTTATTTTTTCTTTCAGCGTCTTTTTTCTGTTCTCATCGGTTTTAAAACTTATTTCTTTTAATTCCCCGTCTATATAGGCGAACGAAATAATAGCGTTTCCGTCGTCGTCTTGCGTTTTTACCTCTAGCCCCTTTAAAATTGGAATATGTTGCGCTATTTCTTTAAGTTTGAGATTATACTCGCTGGGAGAATCTCTCATAATCAGCCTTACGCTTTCTATAGCGGACAAAATTATTTCTTGTTTTTCCTGTTTGGGAAGCGAAGAAGAAGGTCTTAATGCGAACGCGTTATAGAATACGCTAGATTGTTTTTTGACATTGTAATTATATATCGCCTCCGCGTCTTTGCTTAACACGGCATTGGGCGTGACGGTTATAAAGTTGAACCCCGCGCTTTGAAAAATTTCTTTTAATCCTTCAGTGTGAAACCCGCCCGATATTAAAACGACGTTTTTGTATCCTCTCTCTTTAATATCCTTAAAAACTTTTGCCGCAAAAACTGAATTCCTTAAAATATTGTTAGAAATAAAGGCGTTAAACAATTCAAAATTTTCAGTAAAAAAATGCGGAACGCCGTCTTCTTGCCCTAAATACGAATAAATATCTTCAAATGTTTTGAAGTTTGCCGCAAAATATTTATATTCGTCAAAAGTTATATTATTATTGAAAAAATTATTAAAATAAACCGAAAAATCTTTTATGAAATTAATATCCTGTTGAAAAATATTGTCCGAAACGGCTATTCTCAAGGCGTTGACAAGATTTATTTCTTCGTTTCTTAGCTCTAAAATGTCGATAGATTTTAAATTTTGCAGACATGTAAGATAAGAAAAAAGCTCTTTATACTTTTGAGAAAGATTATATTGAGCCAGATACTGCAAACTTTTTTTTGTTTTATCGTCTTGCGCAAGGAAAGTCTCGTATTCTTTGTAAGGAAGCAAATTCTTTATAGCGTAATAAAAAGCGGCGTATTGTTTTTTAATCGTACTTTGCGGCGCAGAGGCTAATTCTTTTGAACGTAAAATAAACGAGAGTATGTTTGGGAAAGCGTTTGCAGGATAATACCTTGAGATATTTAAACGTTCTTCCTTTTTGCAGTATCTATCGTATAACTTTGTCAAAAGCGAGTAATACTTTATTTGAGATATTTTGCCTTCGTCGCGTTTTTTTATTAGTCTATCAAGTCTTTGTGCGTTGCTAACCTTCATTGCGATTTTACTAACATTTTTATTAAAAATTTTCAATTGACGGGAAGTTTCGTCTTTGTAATCGGTTATTTTCTCTAAAAGTAAAAAATTGCCGTAATAAACGGTTTCATCTTCAAGCCCGTAAATTTTTTTGTCGCAGCCGTTTACTACGCTATAATATTCGTATCCCGTCAAGCGCGAGTTTAAAATAAGGTTGTTTAACACGTCTTTCTTAAGTTTTTCATCGTCAATATCGCCTATCCAGCTTGTATCAATGCCGTCTGCAACGCCTTCGGCGTAAATTGCGTCTATAGGAATTTGTTTTGTTATGTTTTCAAGTATGGCAAACATTTTCTGTTGGGCGGAAGGGTTAAAATGCAGGTCTTGTATATTGATGACGGAAATTTTATTGCCCTGAGAAATGTTTTCAGCCGATACAAATCCTGCGTTTTGAGGAATTTGAAAAAATATTTCGCCAATATCGCTCGTTTGCGCGGCGGCAAATACAAAATCGCGGCATACAAAAGACAAAAATATAGAAAAACATATAATCGCGCTTATATATTTTTTCATATTATTATTATAGCTTTCTTATATAAGAATTTAAAGGAAAATTCATTTTTATCGGTTTTTATGTTAAAATGAAATAATGAAAAAGATTATCGCCGCGGCGGTTTTAGCCGCTTTTTTTAACTTGCCGCTTTTTGCGGAATTTAGCTCCGATTTTAGCCGTTATAACGGCAAAACCGTAAAATCAATAAACGTAACCGCAAAAAGAATAAAGCCTTCCATAATTAAGAAAAATTTTCTTATTTCCGAAGGACAGCTTTTTGACGAAGAAAATTATGAGCTTGCAAAACAAGCTCTTCACAATATGCGTATTTTTAAGGAATTGAATTTTGACATCAGCGAAAACGAAGATTCTTCAATTAACGTCAATATAGACGCGCAAGACGGCTTTTTTGTTTTCCCTATGTTGTTTGGAACGGGAGGCTCAAAAAGCGCTTTTGCCGTTATGCTTATTGAAGCGAACGCTTTTAAGCGCGGGGAATCGGCTTTTCTTTCGGGGGCTTTTAAGTCCGACGGGTATATTGCAATGGCGGCTTTCGGCGTTTCTCAAGTTTTTTTGTCTTTGGGTTTTAGCGATTTTAAATATGAAGAAAAAATTTATGAAAACTCCTCTTATAGCAGCTCGGGTCTTTTTTCGTCTTCTTCCGACGAAATGGGGAAATATAAATACCCGGTTAAAAAATACGACGTTTCCGAAAGAAGCGTAAAGGCGTCGCTTTCAAAAACTTTCTTTGAAGAGATAAACGCGTCTTTAGGCTTTAATTTTGCCCGCGTAAATTATTTTGGCGCAGACGCGCCCAAAGACGAAGGGAGCCGCAATACGATTACAGCGCGTTTATCGCATTCAAAAAATTTTCATTCGCGCGCATCGGGCATAGGCGGTTTTGGAGCGATATTTGGCATGGGTCTTTCAGACATTGACGATTTGCTTTCCACCCTTCCAAACCCTAAATACGGATACTTTCTATTGTTAAACTACGAAAACGCTGGAACCCACACGGGTTCGGACTTTGCAATTTCAAAACTTTCGGCAAAAACTGCGGGGAAAATTGAATTTAAAAAAAGGCATTCTTTAACGCTGGAATTATCCGCGGCAAAAGCCTTTGAAACGCCGTTTTTTGACAGAATACGCTCGGCTGAAGTTATGAGCGGCAATGGAATGTACTCAAAAATTTTCAGAGGAGAAAGCGCCGTAGGCGCAGGAATATCTCTTTTTTATTATCTGTTTAAAAGTAAAAAAGGAATGGCGTCGTTTACGCCTTTTATTGAAACAAGCGTCGTCTGGGACAACGGTTTCCCAAGAAACCAAACGGGCGCAGGCGCGGGAATATTCTACAGATTTTGGAGAATCCCTTTCCCCTTAGGTCTGCATTACACTTACGATTTCACAAATGGCGAATACGCTATTTCGGCAGTCTTTGGCGGCTAACCGAACTGCAGCTGGCGCCGCCGCAGTGAAATTGCATGCGGCAGGGTTAATAAAATTAAACTCTTAGAACGTCAAAAGGTCAAGCTCTTATGCATTTTTTGCGGCAGTTCAAAGAAAAAAATGCAAACCGCGTCCTAAGAGCAAGGACGGACAAATTTTCTGACGCCCAAATGCCGCAGAGACAATGTCTCAAGGCGCAAGGCAAAGACGGACGTTAGGGTTTTTAGAGACACTCCTAAAACTTTCAGTTATTTATAATATAGAAATTTCAAATTGCTTCAAGTAAAGTTCAAAAAGTTCAAAAAGA
Source organism: Endomicrobium sp. (assembly GCA_031277075.1). Classification (GTDB taxonomy): domain Bacteria; phylum Elusimicrobiota; class Endomicrobiia; order Endomicrobiales; family Endomicrobiaceae; genus JAISLV01. The sequence goes on from JAISLV010000075.1 coordinate 18,499, forward strand.
AATTGACAAATTGGCGCGGGAAGCGATAGATTGATTAAAAAAAGTTTTGAGAAAATAAAAGAGATTAAAAAGTTAATAAATAATTGTTGTTTATAGGAGTAAAGAAATGGAAAATTTACAAGTAGACGGAAATTTGCTTAGAGGGATTTATTATGACGATACTTTTGTAGTATCCGAAATCTTAAATAAAGTCCATTGTTGCGACGCTTTATCTTTTCTCAAAAAAATGCCGGATAATAGCGTAGATTTAGTAATAACTTCACCGCCTTATTTTCAGCAACGCGATTACGGCTGTGGCGGTATTGGGAATGAGGATACAGAGGACAAATATATAAATAATTTAGTTATTATCTTTAACGAGTGTTCTCGTGTTATTAAATCAACGGGAGCGATAGTTTTTAATTTAGGCGACAAATATCTTGACGGTAATTTGTCGTTAATTCCGTATAAGTTCGCTCTGAAAGCGTTAGAAAATAAAAAGGTTTTTTTAATAAATCAAATTACTTGGGCGAAAACCAACCCCACGCCTAGACAAGAACATAGGAAGTTAATACAGTCGACGGAACCTTTTTTTATATTTGCAAAAACAAAAGATTATTGTTTTAAATTGGACGAATTTCTGAGCCATTTAGATAGAAAAAACAAAAAAGCAAATCCTGTTTCTTCAAAAATAGGACAAAAGTATTTTGACGCAATAGAACAATCTAATTTAACGCGGGAAGAAAAAGCAAATGCCGTTAGAGAGTTAAAAAAAGTTATAGAAGAAGCGAGAGTTGGCAATATAGAAAGTTTTAGAATGAAAATCCGCGGCATTCATAAAGAAGCATATGGCGGTATGGAAGGCGGGCGTAATAATCAAATTAGAAGAAATGGATTTACGATAATCAAAATAACAGGCAACGCTATGAAAAAAGATTTAATAGAAAGCCCTGTTGAGATAACAAAAGGAAATAAACATACGGCTGTATATCCGCTGTATATAATACAAGAGTTAGTAAAGTTATTATCTAACAATGACGATATAGTTTTAGACCCTTTTTGCGGTAGCGGAACTACTTGCGTTGCCGCTAAAAATCTTGGCAGAAAATATTTGGGAATAGAGATAAACCCGGAATACGTAT
>JAISLV010000135.1 GCA_031277075.1 Endomicrobium sp.
TAATGTCTTTTCGTAATCTCTATTTACCAAAGTTCCAGCTACGCCATATTTAACTAAAACTTTTTCCGCTGCCGCTTTAAGCAATATTTCTTGTTTTATTTCTATTTCGTCTTGCGAAATATTTGTTTCTATTTGCGTCAAAAACGCGCTGAAAGCTCCAGCCCTGTCGGCAGCTATAATTTCTTCCAAAAATTTGTAATTTTTGTCTTTTAAAGCCGTCTTTATCGCGTCAACTTCCTGCGCGCTAAACTCGGGCGTAGTTTTAATAGCGTAAACCGTATTTATTATTGATTCGTCGGAATACATATCAGCCTTGCTTATCAAATTCAATAACCCGCTCCCACCCAGCAAAAACCTCTTTATAACGCTTTTTTCCATTAAACTGTCTTTTCTGAAATTTTTATATAAATTTGTAATTTCCGTGTCTCTGATTATTTTTATTCCGCTATTTTGCGACAATTTCTTTTCAAGCGCGGAAACGTTTGCATAACCTTCAATCATATCGGCTTGCGTTTCATTATTTAAATAAAAATCTCTTATCAAAAGTTTCCCTTTGCTTTTATAAATGTATCCGTCAAAACCGATTTCTTTTATTTTCTCAATATCAGCGTTTTGTTCGGGCGTTTCTTTCAAAGAAGACTTGCCCTTTTGCGCCAATTCTGTTATATTATTGACGTCGCCGAGCTTTACCTCTTGTTCTTGCAAGAGGGTTAGGATGGGCAGGGTTTCGTCCCTCTCTACCTTGTTAGCCTCGGCGATTTTGTTTTTATTTACCGCAAGCAATCCGCTAATATTCTTTTTTACATCGGCATATGCAAAAGTGTACATCGACGCTAAAAATGTTCCATCTTTTTGCGCTCTTAAAATAATTCCCTCAAATCCTATTTGATTTTCATTGTTCCTTGTCGTAAAATCCGTCAATACGACTATGCTGTTATAATATGATTCAAATAATGCCAGCGGATTTTCTATATAATCCATAATATTTTCTATTACTTGCCAAGACTGCTGATGTTTATCTCTTATTTTAGCAAGAGCGTCTAAATCCGTAATAACTCTGCCGTAAAGCCCGAAATTTCTATACCATTGCGGCATTTCCCCAATATTTACATCTTCCTTATAACTTAAATTTCCCTGCCTAAATCTATTTAAATAACTTTTAAAAATTTGTTTTAATTGTTCCTTGCGGCTCATCTCTTGCGCTTTTTGTTTATCTTCTTGCGCGTCTGTAAAATCCGCTATAACTTTCAGCCCGCTTGCGCGCGCGGCGTCTAAAAACTTTTTTATATCCGCTTCATTTTTAAACATTGCTTTTAAAGTTTCATAATTTAAAATTATCTGCCCGTTTCCTATGCTTTTAAATTCCCCTAACTTTTCTTCAAAATCTTTCGCGTCTAATAGATTGTCAAAGAAATAATAAATGTTTTGCACTTGCGCCTGTCTTTGCGCTCTCTGTATATCGTTTGCGGCGGCTATAAAATCCGGCAGGCGGTCTTGAATTTCAATGTCCTGAACTGCTATAGCAAGTTTTGCGCGCCCGTTTTCATCGTAAGAAAATGCGGTTTTTTTGGCGGCATAATCTATAAAAGACCAATTTATGTTTATTTTTGCAGGCAAATTTTCAACGCCCGCTTTCTTTAAAAGTTCCGATAAAGCTCTTGCTATTTTCTTATTTTCTTCAGGCAGCGATTTTTCAACTTCCCCCTCTCTTGCTCCATTTACAAACAAAACAAAAGTTCCCGTCTTTACGCTAACCCAAAGCGTTTGCCCAGAACTCGTTTTAATCCCCGTATTTATAAATCCCGCTTCTTTAGGGTTTACAGGAAGCTCGTTTATAAGAACGGCGGGCATTGTTATCTCTACGTCGGACGCCGCTTTTATCTGTTCTTTTGACATAGCCGCTAATCCTTGCAAATTTACCCGCCCTTCAAAAAATCTCAAGCCTATATCGGCTTGCGCCGCCGTATAATTGTCAGCGCGAATTTTACCAGACATCAAAACAGGAACGCCGACCATTTTCTTTGCCGCGCCTTTTATAAAATTTGTTATCTCGTTTTGCGTTGAAGGCGCAAACGTTCCTTTGTCTGAATAAAGTTCTGGGAAAATCATTTCAGAAACGCGCGCTGTAAAACTGTCCGCGCTATCGACGCTTCCTATATCAGAGTAAAAACGCGAACTGATTTTTTTATTTCCGATTGAAGCCTCAAAATATCCTGCGGTATATTCGCCGTCTTTATCTTGCTCCGTAGTATAAAATCTGCGCAGGGTAAGAATTTCATTTTCCGATAAATATATCGTTTTTACCGAAGAATATTTGTCCTGCGTAAAATTTTTGATTTGTTCTTCAATAGGTCTTGCAAGTTCAAGCGTTTCGTCTTTGGAAATATCTGAGCCTAACATAAGTTTTGCCTCAGAATGCGTAAGATTATAAACAGTATGCGCTATAACGTTTGCTAAAACCCCAGCTCCTGCAGCTATTGCCGCAACCGCAAAAAACGGCAGCGAAGTAGACGCCGCAGCCAAAAAACCCGCAACTGAAAAACCTAACATCGTAGACGTCAAAATCGCTATCGCTCCTTTTGTTCTTGTTTCATATTCTTTGCTCAACATTACTTCAGGCGTCACATTTTCATAGTGCATATCGACAAATTTGTTATATAGCATAGAATGCGGAAGTTCTAATAAAGACATTATCACGGTTCTAAATATTTTGTTTGTTATACCGAGTTTATCAACAAAAGCGTCTGTCTTAGGAAGCGAAAGTTTGCTGCTATTAGGGTTAAGCCTTACTACTTTGCCGTCCGCGCTGATTTCGTAGTCTCTGGCGGCGTTTTTTATAACTTCGTCGTTTTTTAACGCGTCTATTATTCTATATGCGCCTGACGCGGTCTTTGTTGCCTGCGATATGGGATACTCTATAATCTCTATATATTTTTGCATTATGCGGTATCTAAGCTCTACGCCTGCGTCCTGCAAGAAAATTACATGACTTCCTTCACCGCTGGTTAATTCAACGTCTTTATACGAATTGTTAGAGCTGAAACTTAAAACAAAAGGCAATTCCCTCACCGCCGCTATTATGTCAAATTTGTCTTCTTTGGCTGAATAATACGCCGCTTTAACTATTAAAGCCGTCATAAGTATTTCTGCGGCTATTGAACTTGAATATGGGTTTTTATCGCTGATAAATTTTTTATCTGAAATAATTCTGTCGGCTATTTCCGCCATTTCTTTTAGTTCTTCTTCGGTAAATAAAGTCTTTATTTCGTATTTCTCTTTCGCTTCTTTTAGACGCTCCGACTCGGCTTTAAATGCTTCCTTATTTAAAGCGGTAGATACCATTTTAAACATTGCTTTTGTAACAAAATCGCTATTATCCTTATCAAACATTATATCCGCTTCCGTTTGCCCGCGGCTTGACAAAACTTTCAAAGCGTAAAGCCTAAATCTCGGGTCTATATCTTTTGATTTGATAGTTGAATACAAAACCTCAATTTGAGTTTTTCTAAAAATAGAGTAAGTTCCTATTTCGTAAGGCAAATGTTCGCTTATAATATGTTTAAGCACTTCATTTATAGCTTTCGTCGTTTTAAGAAAGTTATAATAATTTCTTTTTTGCTTTGCATCCAAAAACCTGTCAAGCGGAGCAAAAGAAAATGTTCTCTTTATAATTGCATATTCATTTTCAAATATTTGCGCCGCAACATGACCGTAAGTTTTTTTATCAACAATTTCTTCAAGTAAGGAATCAGAATAAAATTGACCTGACTTAGTAAAACCCCTTGCCATATCTGCATATGGTATTACTAACTCTGATATCATTTTGTTTAGTTTAAGTAGCTTCTCATTCTGCTTTCCTTTATATGCCGTATCTATTTCTTTTATCCTCGCTAAATCGCGTCTATAATTTAATTCTATAATATCTAATAGCCTATTTTCTTTTAACATCTTTGCTTTGATTTCTTCCGCAGAATTATCTACTGCGATAAGATGTTTCATATAAAAATATTGCAAATGCGAAGTGTCTGCGTCTTTATATATGTCGTATAATATCAAGTCAAAAATTTTATCGCTGACGTCAAAACCTTTGTTAAGCACAGACCTCTCATAAAAAAGCCCGATATTCCATAAATAATCCTCTCTAAGCTGCTGCCCGTCCGCATATCTTTCAGGGTGAAGTATTACTTCTTTTATAGCTTGCACGTCGCTTAAAAATCCGTCTATTTCTTTTCTCAACTCCGAAACCACTATGTCGTTTGACATTCCTCTGTATCTTCTAAACATCGCATCTAATTCTTCAGAGTTCATTTTTGTTTTACCTTCCCCGTGAATTAAATTATAAATTGTATGAACCGATATATTCCCTAACATCCCTGTAACAATACCAATACTTGCAATTGCCAAAGGAGGCATAAGCAAAGTTGAAGATATGGCAATTCCTATAGTAAGTCCAAACAGCGTAGAAAACAGTATATTCCTTGCGCCGCCCAACCTTGTTTGATAGTCTTGGCTTGTTTTTATTTCGTCCGTTATTTCTTCGTAATGTTTATCTGCAAATTTATTTATACTAAAAGTGAACGGAAGCTCCAGAAAAGACACTATTACGTTTCTCAATATTTTATTGTTTATGCCTAATTTATCAACAATATTTTTTGAAGATTTAAGTGTAAGTCCATATGTCCCTGTCCGTTGCGGAGCATAATCGCGGTTATTTACAGCAGCGTATTTAGAATAAGGATCTACTTCTTTTGGAAGAACGAAGTTTATGATTCTAATAATTTTTGATTTATCTTCATCGGAAATTTTACTGTCTTTGTCGATTTCGCTAATAATTTTTTCTGCCGTATATCCGGGAAATTTTTCAGAAAGAATTTTTTTCAATATATACGTCATATAATTTATAAAAATATTAACGCCATTGTCAGTTTTATTTGTTTGATTTTTACCAAAGGTGTTTTCCTCAGTACTTTCTGTATTTATGGATAAATTGTCAAGAATATTTTTAAATTTTATAATAAAATCTATCAAATTAAATTCTGCATTATCCGAGTAATATAAAATATATTTTTTAAAATCTTCACAAAGTTCTTGAACGTCGCTCACGCTTTTAAAATCCGGGGCAAAGCCCGCAAGTCGTATAATTTCCCCCGCACCGTTAGGTCTTAACCACAAAATGTCAACTTGTTTCTGTTCTCTATTTACAGTTATATAATAGTAAGCTGTCGTTTTTTTATCCGTTTCGTCAATCACGGGAACAACAAAAGCGCTTTCATTTGTTTCCGCCTGTTCTTTAAATCTTTCAATAACGTCTTGGTTTTTGTATTTCCTTTCGCTAAAAATTCTTGCGGATATTTTTTCCTGCTCCGATTTGATATCGCTCACGTCTTCTGAAAAAAAGTGCATAGCGTTTTCTATGGCAGACTGAAGATATGCGCCGCCGTTTTGCAGACCGTCTGACGAAAACGGCTTGAGTTTTGCAAAATTCATAAAAATAATTTGCATAAATGCGAGCTTTTTACCTTTCCTAAACTTTTTAGGAAGAAAAGCCTTAAAATCTTCTGCCGATTTGACCTCGTTAAAAACATTAGGGGTTTGGGCAATTTTTGAATACACCTCTAATATATCGTCTTCTGTAATTCCTGCTTTTTCCACATCATCCGTATCTATCTTCATTTCACTCTTTGATAACAAAAACTCCATAGTATTTACTTTCTTTCCTTCATCAGACAATGCCCACTTCAATTCTTTAATAATGTCAGAGCTTCTTAATTTGTCTGCTTCGTATAAAAATTTGCCCAAACTTTTCATCAAGTTTTCGTTTTCTTTGGAAGAAATAATATTTTCGACGCCTTTAAGACTTTTTAATACGCCTGCGACTATTTCCCCATTTCCGGCTGAATTTTTAATGTCTTCTATAGCTTTGTCGTCAAGAGCCGATACAACGGATATTATTTTATCATACTTGCCTCTGTCCATCTTTTGCAACAAAGTAAAAGCGTCGGAACTTCCTACATCGCCGTATAGGGCGTCAAAGATAATCTTTTTGTCATCTAAAATTTTAGTTCTTATATCATTAATCTGATTTTTCTTAAGATATGCCTCGCCTACGCCGATTATCGGAAATATTATTTCTTTTATGATTTTCTTAAACTCTTCGTCTAAACTTTCGCCAAGATATTGCTCTAGAGACGCTATAAAGCCCGTTTCGCCTTTTTTGATTGCAAGGCTTACGATGTCAAGAAATTCCTTTTTTGATGAGGCGTCAAAAATAACGGAAGTTTCTAAAATTTTTTCTATTTCTTTTATTTTACCTCTATTTGAAGTTTTATAGGCAATAGCTTTTTTTTCGTCGTTGCCAAAATATTCCGATATCTTATATATCTTTGTAAGCAAAACCTTTTTGTCTTCCGAAAAATTCTTTAACCGAGCTTCTTGCGCGCTTAAAGCGTTAATTTTTGTATCTGACGGAGCAAAAAACGCCTGCTCTATCGCATATTTAATTTCGCCGTTTTCGGCAAATATCGGAATTTGCGAAGATATATTTGAAAATTTATCGTAGTCTTTCAAATATTTTATAACAGAAATCAAAGCTTGTTTTCTCTCTTCGTCGTTTTTATACAATACATTTATAAAGCCAGGCGTTTGTTTTTCAAAATCAAACATAATTTCAATAATTTCGTCTATTGCAGCCGATATATTTTTTTCGCCTAATTTTATGTCAATGCTAACGGGTAAAGACAAACCTAAATTTTCAAGTTCTTGCAAGAGCCATGCGCGTTCTGGCGTAGCGTCAGTTTTTAACTTTCTTAAAAATTCTCTGCTTGCGCTATAACTTTCATTATATGCTTTTTTATCTTTCAAATATGCGATATGCCGCTTTCCGTAGCCCCCATAATTAATATCTCTATAACCTAAAATCAACTCATTTCCGATATGTATAAGATTGTAAACGGTATGCGCTATAACATTTGCCAAAACGCCTGCGCCTACCGCTATTGCGGCAACCGCCAAATACGATATAGACGTAAATATCGCGACCGAAAGCCCCGCCAGAACAAAACCCGCAAACGTAGACTTAAAAATCGCCGCCGCCCCGTTCGTTCTTTCCCTGTATTCTTTGCTTGCTATTATTTCTGGAGTAAGGTCTTCATAATGCAGTGCGACAAAAATATTCGCTGGAAGCAAAACAAACGGCAGCTCTATAAAAGAGATGAGAACATTCCTCAATATTTTATTTTTTACGCCCAATTTATCGACAAGTTTTTCCGTATTCAAAAGAGTAAGCGAAGAACTTGTATTCGGATATCCTTTATAAGCGGCGGAAAGCGTTGCGCTGGCAAACTGCTTAAGAGACCTCATTTCGCCTTTTAAATCAAATCTACTGTAAAATTTTCTTTCTATGCCCGCCAATTTTTTACCGTCTGCGTCTGATATTTTTGACGTGAAATATCCTTCGCCGTCTTTAAAAAACTTTTCTAATTCCAGCGTTCTCCCGTTTTCTAAAAGAATTTTTTCATAATA
>JAISLV010000196.1 GCA_031277075.1 Endomicrobium sp.
TATCTTCCCGCCGCGAAAAACATTGTAAATCATAATTGTTCTCGTTTAAATTAAGTTTCCAATCTTTAGGAAAAGTAAACTGAACAGAATTATCTTTTGTTGAAAAAACGGTCTCTGAACCGCTTTCGGTAATAGACGAACAACCTGATATAATAAACGCCGCGCAAACGATATAAAATAAAAATTTCCTCATAAAACTCTCCAATTAAAATTACTAAAACGCTTATTTCCCGTATTTTCTAAGTTGTTTCAGCGCAATTTCAAAATCTTTAGGCAACAGGGCTTCAAAAGTTTTTTTGACATTAGAGTTCGTCAATAAAAGCGTTAAAGACACCGCGTGCAAAGTAAGTCTGTCTATCAAAGGTTTTTCTTTTTGTCCGTTTTTTTCTTTATAGTTTCGTTTCAACGAAGACAGTAAAAGAGGGTCGGCGGTTCCATATTCGGCGTCTATAGCAAGCGGATGCCCGACGCTCCAAAAATGTATTCTTATTTGGTGGCGTCTTCCTGTTTTAGGCAATGCTTCTACTAAAGTATATCCTCTAAAACGTTCTAAAACCCTATACTCAGTTAAAGATTCTTTTCCAGCAAAATCTATGCTTATACGCCTGTCTGAAACTAAAATCGGTTTATCTATGCTCCCCTCGTCGTCTTCTAAAACCCCAGACAGTAGCGCGATATATTTTTTCTTAATTTCAGAATTTTCAAACTGCATGCTCAAATTTCTGTGAGCTTCGGCGTTTTTTGCAAAAACCAAAACGCCCGTCGTATCGCGGTCTATGCGGTGAACCACCCAAATTTTTTGGTTAAATTGTTTTTTTAACATACCGACAAGCGTTTTATTTTCCACAGTATGTTGGTCTGGGATAGTCAAAATCCCCGCAGGCTTATTGACTACAATAATGTTGTCGTCTTGGTAGAGAATTTCAATTAAAGATTTCATTTTGTTCCTTTGGGCGTTTATTCTGTTATTTCATTTTTATCTTTTTACAGATTCAGTTGAAAAAACTATACTTTCCAATATTTTTTCGGAAACTTTATTATATACCTCAATATCAATGTTTGATATTACAATAATGTACTGTTTATTATTATCAACTATTTTTAAAAGACGTACTTCTGTATTGTTTGCTTTATATCTATATAATTTTCCTAAATAATTGCCGTAAATTTTAGCTTCGGATTTTAAATTATATGTGCGTAAATTGTCACTATTATTACTCTCTATAATCATAGAAGCATATTGATTCCAATCAACAGAAAGTTGCGTCCCAATAGAATATTGCAAGTAACTAACGTATATGCTTAATGATTTTATATTTTTTGAAAAACTTTCATCTATTTGCGCGTTTGTATTTTCTTTGTTTTCATTTTGTATATCTTTTTGCAATTCAAAAGGAAGCTGTAAAGTTAATCCTCCGCGAAATGTCTGCGTTATCCATTTAGAATAATTTGATACTTGCGCGATGTTAGAATCATAGAACACAATATCTGCATTTTTAATATAATTGACATGGAAATTCCAGTATAGCGCGGCAAGCGCCAATGCCGCAATATCAATCATCATTATGCGTTTAGAAACAAATATAGGACTGTATTCGCAAATTATATTTTTATCGTCAAGGTTATTATTGATGAGGTATTGAAAATACGTTATTGCAATTGTGGATATAGTTCTAACGACAAAATAAATAGATATGATTACAAATAATTCATATTGCTGGTTAAGTTTAAATATTCTATTAACAATAATGCTTGTCCCGCATATAAAATAGCCAATCGCCGCCGCGCTTAATAAATCGGAATCAAATTTATTTTTAGCGTTCTTCTCAATTCTTCCCGCTAAGCCAAAAACGCTGAATTGGCGAAATATAGAAAACAATAAACTTAAAAAGTTAAAGCCGCTTTTTCGTCTAATGCTTGTCCACTGTCTATAAAACCAAAAAAAATCGTATATTCCAAGAGAAATAAAAGATAATATGCAAACTTTAAACAAAGATATTTTTATAAAGATGGGAATTTCATTCTGCGACGTCTCATATTTTGGAGTCTCTATTAAAACTCTCTTGCACTTTAAGCAATAAAAATTAATATCATTATTGGGTTCGCCGCAATTAGGGCAATTTACTTTTGGCATAAACTCCATCCTAAACTTTAATCAGTTCTTCAAATTCTTCTTCAGTCAAAATTTTTACGCTTAAATCTTTGGCTTTCTTTAGCTTACTGCCTGCGTTTTCGCCCGCTAATACGTAGTCTGTTTTTTTGCTTACTGAAGACGAAGTTTTCCCGCCGAGCGATTTGATTATTTTAGCGGCTTCTTCTCTTGCGTATTTTGCAAGCTCGCCTGTTAATACAAAAGTTTTGCCTTCAAATTGTCTCCCTGCGTTTTCAGTCTGCGGCTCGCTCATATTTACGCCCGCAGCCTTAAGAGCGTCTATAATACGTTTTGTTTGATCGCGCGCAAAAAATTCTTCTAATGACAGCGCAAGAACGCTGCCAATCTCGTTGATTTTTGTAAAATCTTCCGACGACGCATTAAAGAGCGCGTCTATATTTATAAAACGTTTTGCGATAATCTCTGAAACTTTCTCGCCGATATGTCTTATACCTATCGCAAACAGCAGACGGCTTAAAGGCTGATTTTTGCTTTTATCAATAGCTTTCATTATATTATTGGCTTTTTTTTCTTTAAAAAGGTCAAGATCAATGAAGTCGTCAAAAGTTAAATTGTAAATGTCTGCAAGAAACTTAAGTTTCTTTTTTTCTAAAAGCTGGTCTATTACCGCTTCGCCAAAACCTTCAATGTCCATCGCGTTTCTGCTTACAAAATGTATTAAATGCCGCCTAAACTGCGCGGGACATTCGGGGTTTATACAGCGGTATGCCACTTCCGCGTCGTCTTCTTTTACTATTTCCGCATTGCACGAAGGACAGTTTTTAGGCGGTCTAAAAAATCCTTCGCCGCTTTTACTAATTACCTTTACTATCTTTGGTATCACGTCGCCCGCTCTTTCTATTAATACCGTATCGCCTTCGTTGACGTTTAACCTCTCTATTTCTTCAAAATTATGAAGAGTCGCATGCGATATTGTTACGCCTCCAAGCGCGACGGGTTCTAAAACCGCAGACGGAGTTATTATGCCTGTGCGCCCGACTTGCGCGCGTATTTTATTTAATACCGTAGTAGCCTGCTTTGCGGGGAATTTATAAGCTATCGCCCAGCGCGGGCTTTTATTTGTAGACCCCAGCTCGTTTTGCAGAGCGTATTCGTTTATTTTTATTACAAGCCCGTCTATTTCATATTCAAAAGATTCTCTTTTTTGCGTCATCTCGTCTATAAAATCTGAAATTTCTTTAAAAGTTTTACATACCGTTATCTTTTGCTGAAGTTTAAAACCGCAAGTTTTGCAATAGCGCAAAAAATCATAATGCGTTTGAAAATCAATTTGCTGCGCCGACAAATCTTGCGCTTTGCCGAAAGAATGAACAAAGAAACGCAGTTTTCTTTCCGCAGTTATCTGCGGATTTTTTTGCCTTAAAGAACCCGCCGCGGCGTTTCTTGGATTTGCAAATTTTTGACCGCCCGCGTATAAAATTTCTTCGTTTATTTTTTCAAAATCGCTTTTATCAATATAAACTTCGCCGCGAAGCTCAAAAAAAGACGGCGGGTTTGATATGGGAAGTTTATGAGGTATGTCTTTTATCGTCTTTACGTTTTCCGTAATATCTTCGCCCGTTTCGCCGTCGCCGCGCGTTGCGCCGATAACTAAAACGCCGTTAATATAAGTTAAAGCCGCGCTTAAACCGTCAATTTTCGGCTCAATTATAAAAGACGGAGGCTGCAAATTATCAATTGTTTTTACGGCGCGTTCATACCAGCGCGCAAACTCTTCTTGCGAATAGGCGTTGTCTAAAGAAAGCATCTGCGCGGCGTGTTTGACGGGTTTAAAAGACGACGAAACCGTTCCCGACACTTTTTGCGTCGGAGAATCCGAACTTGCAAAAAGCGGATTTTCGGCTTCAAGTTTTTCAAGTTCTTTTACAAGAATGTCGTATTCCGTATCTGAAATTTGCGGATCTTGTTTTTCATAATACAAAACGTTGTGCCGTAATATTTCTTTTCTTAAATAATCTATTCTTTTTTTTATATCCATAACAAAACCCCTGTCGCCGCGCCGTTTTGCGTTTGTTTAGTTTTTAATCTTTGTCTTTGTAGTATTGTCGCCGTGTTCTCTTAAATATTTTCTTATTCTAGAGCGCGCTTGAGGAGTAATTGCAAATTCCAGCCAGTGAACGCTCGGCTTTATATTTTTTCTCACTAAAATTTCGCATATATCGCCCGTCCTCAATTTTGCGTCTATTGTAGCCATTTTGCCGTTGACCTTTGCGCCCATAAAAGTGTCTCCGATGTCTGAATGCACCGCGTAAGCAAAATCTAGCGTAGTCGCGCCAAGCGGCAGTTTTATAACTTTTTTTTGAGGAGTAAAAACAAAAATTTGTTCAAAGTTGCATTCGGTTTTAAGACTGTCTAAAAATTCGTTTGAATCGGTAGTCTCTCTTTGCCATTCTAAAAACTGTTTAAGCCAGTCAAGCCTGCCTTCCGCCGTAGAATTTTTCGCGTCTTCTTTTGCGCCTTGCGCGTCGCCTTCAACTTTGCGCTTATAACGCCAATGCGCCGCAACGCCGTATTCGGCTCTTTGATGCATTTCTTCGGTTCTTATCTGCGTTTCTACAATAACATTGTCTTCTGAAATTATCGTAAGATGAAGCGACTGATACATATTTTTTTTCGGCACGTTTATATAGTCTGTAAAAGAGCCTTCCAAAAGTTTAAATTCAACGTTGACAATGCTTAAAATAGCGTAGCAATGCTCAACAGTGTCCGTTATTACCCGCAGACCGAACAAATCTTCTATAGCCGAAAAAGGCTTTTTTTGCCTTTCCATTTTTTTGTATATGCCGTAAAGATTTTTAGGGCGGGCGGTAATTCTAAAGGCAATTCCAGACGGAGCAAGTTTTTCTTTTAAAAGATTTTCAACTGCGGTAAGGTTTTGAATATTGCTTTCTGCGCGTTTTTCCCACTGCGTTTTTATTTGATTGTATTGAGCCGCGTATAAAATTTCAAAAGCTAAATCTTCAAGTTCGCTTTTCCATTTGTAAATGCCGAGCCTATGAGCAAAAGGAGCGTATAAAGTAAGCGATTCGCCAGCTATACTTTTTTGTTTGTCGGGCGAAAGATATTTTAATGTGCGCATATTGTGAAGTCTGTCGGCTAATTTTATAATAATTACGCGAATATCTTTTACTACCGCCAAAAGCATTTTGCGCCAATTTTCAGCTTGAGCGGTGATATTGTCGTCAAACTGATACTTGTTAATCTTTGTTACGCCTTTTACTAAAGAAACTATTTCTTCGCCGAACTCTTTTATAAGTTCATGCTCGGTAACTAATGTGTCTTCTAAAATATCGTGCAGTAAAGCCGCGGCGATAGTAGACCTGTCAATTTTAAGTTCCGCTAAATTTAAAGCCACGCTCACAAGGTGGGTTAAATAAGGTTCGCCCGACGCTCTTATTTGATACGAATGAGCGCAGGAAGCGTAAAAATACGCTTTCTTTACAATTTCTAAATCGTCTTTGTTAAGATAGAAAAGCTGTTTTTCTAAGTTTTCCATTAAAACACCGAAGCGTTAAACGTAATCATATATTTGCTAAAATCTTTGTCGTTTATTTTATATTGTTCGCTTGCAAAAGACAGTTCGTATCCTTTGATATGAAAGCCCAAACCGTAAGAATATTTTATAGGGTCAGAATCAAAATTTTCATCGTAAGACGCGCCCGCTCTAAAAACAAAAAAATTGCTTAAAGACTGCTCTATACCCATATAATACGCGCTTTCCGGCAAAGAGCCGAAACGGTAAAATTTTCTGTCCCAATCAATGTCAAAAGCAAGCCCTTTATACACATACCCGAAACCGGCTCTGATAGTAAAAGGAAGCTGTTCTATATTGTAGTCGTTCCAAAACATAAATCCCGCAAGATTTTTAAGATTTAAACCGAAATACGTTCCGTAACCCATAGGAACTAAAAAAGACAAATCAAGAGCAAACCCGTTTCCCGAACCTATATTTGAGTAAGGTTCGCCTAAAGAATTGACGGAAGACTCGCCTATTTTGCCGTAAAGATAAGTCATATTTAACCCTACGCTAAAACCGTAATCGTTTTTTTGCCCGGAAGCAAAAGTCAAAGAGTTTATATAAGTTTCAACCTGCCGCCAGCTGCCGTCGGGGTTTTGAACTTTTATGGTATTGTCGGAAAGAGCCTGCCACATAAAAGCGCCGTTGTCTTTTATTAAAAACGCGCTCGTCAATCCCTGCCCCGAAGGGTCAATTTTTGCGACTTCAGACGGCGACGCTCCGCTTTTTCGCATAATAACCGCAGAAATGTCGGCGTGCGCCCCCGACATAAACGCCAAAGCCGCAGAATTATAATAGGCGGCGTCTTTAGTTATCATCTGCGCCGCAGCCGCGCCGCCCATAGCCATAGCCCTAGCCGTAGGAGCAATGCCGTCGTAACTGTTAGGCTGCGTGGGCGCGCGGCGCGCAAACAAATTTTGCGATAAAAACATCGCCGCTGAAAATATCATAATTTTTTTAAAATTCATACAAATCCCCTTTTAACAACTTCGTTCTATTCGCTGTTTGCCGCGCTTGCGCCAAATTTTAAAACAAGACATTATCAAGTTTGTAAAATCCGCTCATCCTTTTAAAATAATTTCGGCGGCTCTTTTGCTTACGCCGCTTTCGCCAAGCGTTTTTCTTATTATTAAAAATTCTTTCAGTTGTCTGTTATAATTTTCAGGTTTCAATTGTTCTATAACAGTTTCGGCTATTTTTTTTGGCGTCGCGTTAAACTGAATAAGTTCGGGAACAATATTTTTATTTGCCAAAATATTTGCAATAGTAATATATTTAACTTTGATAATCGCCCTGATTACAAAATAATTAAAATACGACAACTTATATATTACCGCCATCCGAACGCCCAAAATAAGATTTTCAAGGCTTACCGTCCCAGACGGACATATTGCAAAATCAAGCGATTTTCTTTTTTCCCAAGAATTGTTTTCTTCAAGCTCAATATAGTTTGGCAAGCTATAGTAATCGTAATTTTTGTTTGCGCTAAACAAAATAAATTTCGCGTTTATTTTTTCTCTTAAAATTTTTGCGGTCTCAAGCAAAATAGGAGCGTGTTTTTCTATCGCGCTTATTCTGCTTCCCGGAAATAATCCTATAACCGGCGCAATATTTGGGCAAACCTCGTCTTGAAATTTAATATCTTTTTGAGGAACAATATCTATTAAAGGATTTCCCACAAAAACCGCGTCGACCCCCGCTCTTTTATAGAGAACTTCCTCAAAAGGCAAAATCACAAGCATTTTTTTTACGACGGCGGCAAGTTTTTTTATTCTTCCTTTGCGCGAAGCCCACACCTGCGGACTTATGTAATAATATAGCGGGATATTTAATTTTGCGGCGGCTCTTGCCGCGTGAATATGAAATCCGTAATAATCTACAAGGATAACTTTGTCGGGCTTTTGGGTTTGAAAATAAAGTTCAAGTTTTTTTAAAAGTTTTTTTAGGAAAAAGAATTGTCTTATCGGAAGAAAGCCAAAAGCGTTAATATTTACAATATCTGCAAAAAATTCGTCGCAGACGGCTTTTAAATTATCGCCGCCTTCGGCGGTTATAAAACAAGAGGGACAGGCTTTTTTTATTTCCCTTACAAGATTAGCCGCGTGAATATCGCCCGACAAATCGCCCGCAGAGATAAATATTTTACCGTTCTTATTTTCGCTTGCCACTATTTGCTCTCCGCTTGTATTTGGGCGACTCTAAAAACCCTAACGCCCGTCCTTGCCGCGCGAGACATTGTCTCTTGAGACATTGTCTCTGCGGATTGCCGCATCAGAAAATTTGTCCGTCCTTGCTATTAGAACGCCCTTCATTTTCTTCTTTGCATTGCCGCAAAATTTGCGGCAATTACGAACATTATAGGTTTTTGCAAGACACCCTTTTAAAAAATCATATTTTTCAAAATGTTTAAAGCAAGTTCAACGGCGTCTCTGCCTTGTTCGCCCGCCACTATCGGTTTTTTGCCTTCGGATATATTGTTTAAAAAATTGTCCAGCTCGTAAAAAAGAGGCTCGTTAGACGGGATTTTCGGCTTTTGAATGTCAATGTCCATAAGAGAAGTCATCTTTTCAACTCCGTCTTTTTTCTTATAAACTTTGAAATTCTTTCCTGCATAATCTACGGAAATATAGGAGTCGGGCTGAAAAATTCTTATCTTTCTGTATTTTTCAATAGTTATTCTGCTTGCAGAAACGTCGGCTACGCAGCCGTTTTCAAATTTTAAACGGACTTTTGCAATGTCTTCCGTATCTGAAATAACTTTTGCGCCGTGCGCTTCAAGAGAAACGACTTTATCTTTTACAAGATAAAAAAGCATATCAAGGTCGTGAACCATTAAATCTAATACGACGCCGATATGGGCTGTTCGCGGGTCGTAAGGTCCGAGCCTGTTTATTTCAATGAATTTAGGATTATTTACAAAAGGCGCGGCGGCAATAATAGCGGGATTAAATCTTTCAATATGTCCGACTTGTAAAATTATGCTTTTATTTTTAGCTATTTCTATCAATTCTTCAGCTTCGTCAACATTTAAAGTAAACGGTTTTTCAACAAGGCAGTGAACGCCGCTTTCTAAAAGCGGCTTTGCAATAGAGTAATGAAATTGCGTAGGAGCAGAAATAACGGCGGCTTCAACTTTTCCAATTATCTCGTTAAAATCTGAAATATGCGCCGTATTGTTTGCTTTAGCGATTTTTTCGCCGCGCTTTATGTCTGTATCCACAATATATTTAAGCTCGCTGTTAGGGTGCGAAGCTAAAATTCTTGCATGGTGCTGCCCCAAAGAGCCTACGCCTATAACTGCGGTTTTAATACGCCTATTATTTTCAGACATTTATTTATCCTCTTACTTTACCCAATATCCGGAAACTTTCCATTCGTTTTCTTTATACAAAATTACAGTCTCTATTACGACATTGTCCTTAAAAACTTCTACGGCATCGTTATTAAAAATTGCTCCGTAGCGCGCTATGGCGTATTCTCCGTCAGGGGAGTTAGGCATTTTATTTTCGTATTTTATATCAAGCTCTTTTCTTTTCTTAAAATCTCCAAGCGGTTTTCTAAAACTGTTTAAATCTGACACCCACTGTTCTTTTTTAACATTATCCCTAAAACTCTGCGCCGTTTTGTCGTATCCTTCTTCATATTTATATTCGTCTTGCAGTTTGAGCCACGAAAGACAAGCCTCTTTTACGCTTTTGTCAGAACTTGAGCGGACTTCGCCGTAATGCGCGCACCCAGAAAATACCGCAATAAATAACGCCGCAACCGCACATATTGTCTTCATTCTTCCCCCCTTGTGTTATTGACGCGCTTAAAGTTTTTCATACAAAACTTTCCCAACGCGCTTTATTATGATAATTGTCAAAACGCTGCTGCCAGCGGATGTCTTTATTAAACATAATTATTTACCTTTGGGTGTCTCTAAAAACCTATAATGTACGTAACTGCCGCAAATTTTACGGCAGTTCAAAGAAGAAAATGAAGTGCGTCCTAAGAGCAAGGACGGACAAATTTTCTGATGAAGAAATGCCGCAGAGACAATGTCTCTCAAGAGACAGTGTCTCAAGGCGCAGGCTCGGACGGGCATTAGGGTTTTTAGAGACACCCTTTATACGACAGCACAGTTTTTATTACTTTTTCAATGTCGGCTTTTGACAAAGAAGGATGAACGGGCAAAGATACTACTTCTTTTGCCGCCTGCTGCGCTTGCGGGCAAAGACCGTTTTTATAACCTAACTTTTTGTAAAAAGGCTGATTGTATAAAACGCAGTCGTAATAAACGCCGCAGCCGACGCCGTTATCTTTTAAATAGCTCATAAAACTTTCGCGTTCTTTTGGTTTAACTCTGACAGTATATTGATGAAAAACATGCCTTGTATGCAACGGAACTATAGGCGTTTTTAAAAATTTTAAATCTTTAAACGCCTCATTGTATTTATCCGCGTTTGAAATTCTTTTCTTTATCCAGCCTTCAAGCTGTTCAAGCTGAACTATGCCTATTGAAGCGGCGATATTTGTCATTCTATAATTGTAGCCTAAAACAGTAAACGTAGAATGTCCGTCGCGCCCGTGATTAATAATTTGCCTTGCGTATTTTTCGGATGACGCGTCGTTAGTAAGCGTCGCGCCGCCTTCGCCCGTAGTCATATTTTTAGTGGCGTAAAAAGAAAAAGCCGAAGCGTCTCCGAAAGAGCCGACTTTTTTACCTTTAAATTCAGCTCCGTGCGCTTGGCAGGCGTCTTCAATAAGTTTAAATTTATATTTTTTCTTCAGTTTTAAAATTGCGTCCATATTGCATGGCAGCCCGTATAAATGAACTATTATTACGGCTTTAACATTTTTTTCTTTTTTGAGACTTTCTTCAAGCAAAACGGGGTCTATGTTAAAAGTTTCAGGGTCAATATCGCAAAAAATCGGCTTTGCGCCGCAAAAAAGTATTGAATTTGAAGTGGCGATAAAAGAAAAAGGCGTAGTTATAACTTTGTCGCCGGCTTTAACGCCAGCCGTTAAAAGAGCGGTATGTAAAGCCGTAGTGCCGTTGGCGTTTGCAATAGCAAATTTTGCGCCGCAATAAGCGGCAAAAGCGGCTTCAAAATCTTTAACGTATTTCCCGCTTGCAAGCATTTTTGAACTAAGAACTTCAGCAGTCAATTTTTTTTCTTTATCGCCTATTATAGGACTTGCGGCATTAATCATTTTTTTTCCTTTTTCAAAACGCGTATCTGTTTTAGCGTCTAAAATATTTATACAAAGAAACGCCGTCTATTTGTTTGAACATTTGCAGAAATTGTCAAAAGAAATTTTTTCTAACTCTTTAAAAACGCCTAAACGCGATATAAGCTCGTCCCAATTTACTTTATGAGCGTCAAACTCAGGTCCTTCAACGCAGGCAAATTTTATCTTTCCGTCTACGCTTACCCTGCACGCTCCGCACATTCCCGTTCCGTCGACCATTATGGGATTTAAAGATACAAGCGTTTTAATATTTTTCTCTTTTGTTAAAGCCGATACGGCTTTCATCATAGGAACAGGACCTATCGCATAAACTACGTTTACCAATTCGCGCTCCATAACTTCTTTTAATATATCGGTGACAAAACCTTTTTTGCCCGCGCTTCCGTCGTCTGTAGCTATCAAAAGTTCGTCGCTTGAGGCGCGGACGTCGTTTTCTAAAATAATCAAATCTTTGTTCCTTGCGCCCACTATTGTAATAATTCTGTTCCCCGCTTCTTTTAAAGCCTTTATAACGGGAATTATTTCAGCTACGCCGACGCCGCCCGCTACGGCAATTACCGTTCCATAATTTTCTATTTCTGTAGGCTGTCCAAGCGGTCCCGCAAAATCTCTTATAAAATCGCCTGAGTTTAACTTGCCTAAATGAGCGGTAGTTTTGCCCATCTGTTGAGCGATAATTGTCACAGTGCCTTTTTGTTTGTCAGTTCCTGCGACAGTTAAAGGAATTCTTTCGCCTTTGTCGTCAATGCGCAGCATTACAAATTGTCCTGCTTTTGCGTTTGCCGCGATATTTGGAGCTTCAATTTCAAAACTTCTGATATTGTTTCCAATTTCTTTTTTTGAAACGATTTTAAACATCGCAAAACCTCCATGAATTTATAGCTCTACAAAGGAAAAAATAAGAAACTCTGCCTTAAACGCGGCAAGAGCGGCGTAAAAATAAACGGCGCGCAGAAAAACCCTAGCGTAAAGCGCTTCTAACCGCTACAAAGTTTTTTTTGCCTTCTCTTACGGAAACCTTTATATTTTCAGACTTTAAAGTTTCCCCGCCCGAACCCGTAAAATTTATCGTTACGTCATTTTCGCCCGCAGGAAGAAAAAAACGCGCCATTAGAATATTTTCAGGCAAAATTTCCCAGCCTCTAGTATCGGCGTCTTCCGAAGCCGCCTGATAAACGTTAAAAGCGACTTGAGTAAGCGCGCCCCAGCCTTTGCTTGTATTTTTTTCAACGGCTTGCGAAACCGTTTTTCCGACAACGTATTTTACAGCCGCGCGCGCTATAGTTTTTGCATAAATTTTCCCTATATCGTCTTGTAGACATTTTTTTGCAATATCCGATAAATCTTGAACTCTATACGCGTCTTTTAGGCTGCCGTTTGCGTCCGCATTGAAAGAAACTATTTTATTAGGAACGTTTTTGTATTCGGGAAAAACCACTTTTATATAATCGCTGGCAAAAACAGACCTTGATATTGAACGCGCTTTCGCAAACTCCTGCTTTTCGGCGTCGTCAACTTTCACTTCGTCGACGAAATGCCAAATATCGTAAAGCCCGTATTCAAAAATCCTTGATATTTTTTCGGGGATATAGCCGTTAAAATCCATTATTACGCATTCGCCGTATCCGCGCGGAATTAAAATTTTTTCAGCCGACGGGTATTCTTTTTTAATATCCTGCGCTCTTTCGTTCATGCCTAAAAGCAAAGCTGTAGTATAAGCGTCGTCTATTAAATCTTGCGGAACGCCGACGTCGGCAAGTCCGCTTTTATAAGCCTTCAAAGCCATAAAATACGAAAGGTGAGCGTCGTTTAAATATCCGCCGTTTTCATAGACAAGCCCCATAAAATATCTTATGAATCCGTCGTCTTTGTAAAGATTTTTTCCGCCCGCGTTTATAGAAAAAGTTTTAAACATTGTGTCTGACTGCCGGGCTTCAACTACGGCTTCATTGTCGTCGCCGTTTAAAATATAATTTAACGCTTCATACACAGTAGTATGGGCTCTTTCGTAATCGTTTCCGTAATAAGGCAGAGAATTGTCGTTAAACGCAAACGACGCCGCGCCTGCGCTTATGCTTTTTTGATAATAATCTTCAAAAGTTTGTTTTGCCGCGTCGAAACTTTTTGAACTATCGGCGTAATTTTTGGCAAGATGGTTGACAAGCCCTGAATCTAGGTAAAATAAAAGAATGTTTTTATTGCCATATATTTTTTTTGCTCCGTCTACATATTTAACCGCGGCTGAATAATCGCCTGCGTCAAGTTTTGCTTTTAAACCTTCGTAATGGCGCGACATTTTTGCAGAACACCCCGCAAAAAACGCGGCAAATAAAAAAAATACAGAAAACACTGACAAAATTTTTTTATAACTCACAATTTACTCCACAATTTTACGCTTTACGCAAGCTCTTTTGCGTTTCTTGCGGCGCGCCAAAGGGACGGAAGGTTTTTAAACGCAGTTTTGCAAGAGCCGCCGTCCCTATTTTTGATAAGAGCTATTTTTAAATTTTATATTTTTTTCTTGCTACGACTTTTTTAATTTTTTTCTGTCCTATCCAAACTTTTTCATTGGTTTCTATATTAATTAGTTCAAGCTCAACTTGATAATATTTAAGTTCCGCGCCCCGTTTGCCGTCAAAAATTGAGTTTATCTGCCCTTCAATCATAAAATCCGCGGCGGTTTCCATTCCCTGCTGCTTTGCCGTGCCTGCTTTAGAATTTGCGGCTTGGTCGTCTCTTTCTGCTCTTATCTCGTCTCTTTGAGAGCTTGAAGCGACAAAAGTTACAAGCCCTGAATTAAGAAGTTCTTTTTCCAAATCTTTTATAAAAGTTTCCGTAGTTATATGTTCTTCCGTCTTGTTTAAAACCTGCCCTACGATAACTCTGGGTTTTCTTCCGTTTTGAGCGGTAAAAATTTGAAGCCAAGGTCTGTTTAAAGAATCTTTTATCATTTCTTGAGAAGTAAGCTGCGAATCAGTGTCGTTCCAATCTCCGCTGAAATCAACCTCTTCGTTTGCGTCAACTCTTGTAACCTGAGGACCAGCGCATGCAAAAAGACCTGCCGACAACAATATTACTATACAATAAGCTACAAACTTCTTCATTTTGTTCTCCTTATTTTTGCGGAATAATTTTTTTAAATCTGCGTTTGCCTACTTGAATAATGAAATCCTGACGCGGTTTTATTTCAAAATCGCTCCCCGCTTTTTGCGAATCTATTTTTACTCCTCCCTGTTCAATAAGCCTTCTGGCTTCGTTCCCGCTTTGAACCAAAGCCGCTTTTACCATTAAATCCGAAAGTTTTATTGACGAAACATCCATTTTATACTCTTCTAAATCTTGAGGAACGTCTTTCTTTGCAAAAACGCTTTCAAAATTTTCTTTTGCTTTTTGAGCTTCTTCCCCGCTATGGTATCTCTGCGTAATTTGAAAAGCCAAAGCCGCTTTTGCTTCTTTAGGGTGCGTAGCTTTGACAATTTGTAAATCGTCCTGCGTCAAAAGTTCGTAATACTTATACATAAGCTCGTCGGAAATTGACATAATCTTTCCAAACATATCTTTCGGCTCGTCGTTTAAAGCTATGTAGTTTCCGTAAGATTTTGACATTTTCTTTACGCCGTCTAAGCCTTCAAGCAAAGGCATAGTTATAACGACCTGCGGGTCTTCTATGCCGTAATCTCTTTGAATTTCGCGCCCTAAAAGCAAATTAAATTTTTGGTCGTTTCCGCCAAGCTCCACGTCTGCGTTTAAAGCGACGGAATCGTAAGCCTGCATTAAAGGATACAAAAATTCAACTATGCTTATGGGCTTGTCGGCTTTATATCTTTTTTCAAAATCGTCTCTAACAAGCATTTGAGCTACCGTAACCTTAGACGCAAGTTTAATCAAACCGTCTATTCCCAAAGCGTTAAGCCATTTACTGTTAAAAGCGACTTCAGTTTTTTCTCTATCTAAAATTTTAAAGACCTGCCGCGTATAAGTTTGAATATTGTTTGATATTTGCTCGTCAGTCATCATCGGA